>JASFJP010000474.1:0-4188 GCA_050121225.1 Desulfobacterales bacterium | reverse complement strand
GGACATCAAACAACCCATCGATACGCACGGATACACGCGAGACAACAAGCAATTACTGATCGATCGCGTCAGGGCTGTAATTTGCGAGGGATTTAAAGAGGATTAGACGGAATTGAAATCATTGCTAAAAATAATTCCTCTGGGGGGGTTGGGCGAAATCGGCCTGAACATGATGGTTTTTGAGTATGGCCAAACAATGTTTGTGATTGATGCCGGTTTGATGTTTCCCGAGGATTACATGCTGGGGGTTGATTTCGTGATCCCTGACATGGATTATCTTCGCCAAAATCGCTCGAAGATTGCCGCGGTTGTCTTAACCCATGGCCACGAGGATCATATCGGCGCGCTGCCCTATTTGATCAAAGACATCAATGTGCCAATTTTTGGCACTTCTTTTACGCTGGGGCTTGTGCGGCAGAAGCTGGAAGAGCTGGAATTAATTTCATCTGCGGCCCTGCATGAAATCAACCCGGAAGAAAAATTGCGTTTGGGTTCCTTAGAGCTTGAGTTTATCCGTGTGGGTCATAGTGTTGTCGACGGTGTCGGAATTGCCATCAATACCCCTCTGGGACGCATTGTGCACACTGGAGACTTTAAAATAGGTTTTGGGGCCATCGGAGAGATGACCACCGATGTTAACAAATTCGCCTGGTGTGGTGAAAGAGGCGTTCTCGCTCTTCTGTCTGATTCCACCAATGTCGAAATGGAGGGGACGACTATTTCGGATAAAGCAATTGGTGAGACCCTTGAACGAATTGTGTCCGACAGTCACGGGCGCGTTATTGTGGCGCTGTTTGCCTCCAACGTCGGTCGGATTCAGCTGATTGTCGATATTGCCAAGGCCAGAAATAAAAAAATCGTCTTCAATGGCAGAAGTATTGAGGGCAGTGTCCAGATTGCCAAGTCCTTGGGCTACCTGGAGATTCCGGAAAATTTAGAGGTAGACGTTGAACAAGTTCCCGATTACGCGGAGAATGAAATCATCATCGTTACCACCGGCAGTCAAGGTGAACCAATGTCAGCGTTGGCTCGTATGGCATCGGGCACCCACAAAAATATTAAGATCAAGGCAGACGATACGGTGGTTCTTTCCTCAAAATTCATCCCCGGTAACGAACGGGCGATTGGAAAGATTATCAATAATCTATACAAAAGAGGTGCGGATGTCATCTACGAAAAAATATCGGATATTCATGTCTCGGGTCACGCGTTTCGGGAAGAATTAAAGCTTATGCTCAATCTTACCAAACCAGAATATTTCATACCTGTTCACGGAGAATACCGCCACTTGATGTTGCACACACGGCTGGCGCGTGAAATGGGAATCCCGCAAGACAAGATTCTGCTGGCTGAAAATGGTCAAATCATCGAATTTGATGAGCAAGGCGGCCGAATCCGCGGAAGCGTGACAACCGGTCGAGTCATGATCGACGGTAAAGGTGTCGGCGATGTCGGACGCAGCGTTTTGAAAGAGCGGCGAGTTTTATCAGAGGAAGGTTTGGTTGCGATTACCTTGGCCTTTGATGAGGAAACCGGGATTATTGTGTACGGCCCCGAGATTGTATCCCGGGGTTTTGTATTTGAGACCGAAACCGGCCATTTGCTGGAAGATGCCAATTGTGTCATCTTGGAAATCGTAGAAGAAATTGCGCCCGAAACCCCCAACCGTGTAGATAAAATCCGATCAAAAATTAAAACCGCGCTGCGGCAATATTTTTTCTTTACCATCGGACGTCGTCCGGTTATACTTCCGTTCATTATGGAAGTATGATACCTGAATTTTGCCTGAAAATTGATGAGAATATGAAAGCCTGCGACGCGTGCAAAATTTAGGTGATACAAGGTAAATATGCGCAAAGAAATTTACGGTATTTTACTTTTTTTCCTGGTTATTTTTACCCTGATCAGCCTTTTGTCCTACAGTCCTGACGACCCCTCGATAAACAATGCCAGGGCCGCCGGACAAATTCATAATCAGTTCGGCTACGTCGGTGCCCATGTTGCGGGCTTGCTGATCGGGCTGTTTGGATTAGGCGCTTTCTGGACGCCTATCTTACTGTTACTGGCAAGCATTCATTTTTTCGGCGATCATCCCAATCGGGTTAAAGTGGCGACGGTACTTGGGGGTATCATTCTCGTGATCACCACCGGCAGTCTTCTCTCCCTCCAGCACAATGATTACATCATCTTCGGCAACAAATTTTCAGCCGCGGGATTGGTCGGCACTCCCTTTAAGGCATTGCTTGTAAAATATACCAATCATGCCGGCGGGCTGATTATTCTGATACTTGTGTGGATCATAGGATTTATTCTGGCCACCGGTTTTTCCCTGATTGCATTTGGAAAGCGTTTCTGGCGATGGATGACCGCCGTCCGCGACCGCATCAAAACCTTATACTTAAAATTAAGGGAACGCAGGGGAAAAGCCAAAAAGAGGTCAAGCGTTGATCGAGAAAGAGTTTCCAAGCGAGCGAAAAAGATCAAAATTAAAGCATCCGCAGCCAAGCCGATCAGAGCTGTTCCGCCCCCGCGGCAGGAAGTTTTTGAATTTATGAGAAGCGGTAAGGGCTATCAGCTGCCGACTTATAATTTTCTGGAATCCCCCGACCAGCTGTCTTCCGCATCGGACGCAGAAAATTTGCGGATGCAATCGCAATTGCTTGAAAAGAAACTTGAGGATTTTGGAGTGATGGGAAAGGTCGTGGCGGTATCACCGGGTCCGGTGGTCACCACCTATGAATACGAGCCGGCAGCCGGTGTGAAAATAAACAAAGTCGTCAATCTTTCCGATGACCTTGCTTTGGCGCTGCGGGCAATCAGTATTCGAATTGTGGCACCGATTCCCGGGAAAGCTGTTATCGGTATTGAGGTGCCCAATACCACGCGAGAGATGGTGCGGTTTAAAGACATTGTTGCATCCAGTGCTTTTGAGAAATCAAAATCTAAACTGACGATTTGTCTGGGTAAAGATATCGTGGGCAATCCTGTGGTCGCCGAGTTGGATCGGATGCCTCATCTTTTAATAGCCGGCGCAACGGGGACCGGTAAAAGCGTGGCCTTGAATGCCATGATTTGCAGTCTGCTTTACAAGGCGACCCCGGACGAAGTCAAGATTATTATGGTCGACCCCAAGAGGATAGAGCTTTCGAGCTACGATGGTATACCCCATTTGATAACACCGGTGGTTATCGATCCGAAAAAAGCAACCAACGCTCTGTACTGGGCTGTTCGAGAAATGGAGAGACGCTATGAGCTGCTTTCGCAAACAAATTCCCGAAATGTCAAACAGTACAACCAGAAACTGGATAAACTAGATCAAGAAACCCGACCCGCTGATCAAGATGAAGTTGAAAAGCTTCCCCTTCTGGTCATAGTGATCGATGAGCTTGCCGATTTGATGATGTTGGCTTCCCGTGAGGTTGAGGTCGCGTTGACGCGATTGGCCCAAATGGCGCGTGCCGCGGGTATTCATCTTATTCTTGCCACGCAACGACCCTCGGTCGATGTGCTGACCGGCATCATCAAAGCAAATTTTCCTACCCGGTTAACGTTTCAAGTATCGTCGAAAACCGATTCCAGAACGATTATCGACACCAACGGTGCTGAGAATCTGCTGGGCAATGGTGATATGCTGTTTTTGCCTCCCGGAACGGCAAAGTTGCAGCGGATTCACGGGGCCTACTTGTCAGAGAGTGAACTGACACGAATTGTAAAATTTTTAAGGGCTCAGGGAAAACCCGAATATGATGAAAACGTCACTGAGACAGCGACCGTTGATGCGTTGGCCTCTGATGATCAAGACTATGACGAGCGTTATGATGACGCTGTGGCCCTGATCACAAAGACCGGTCATGCTTCCATATCCATGATTCAACGCCATTTGCGCATTGGATACAATCGTGCGGCAAGGATCATTGAAACGATGGAAAAGGAAGGTGTTGTCGGCCCATCGGATGGCGTCAAGCCTCGTGAGGTGCTGGTCACAAGCTATGATCGCAAAAATCAGACCTAGATCATGAAAATTGATCGTCAATTCATAGCTGGGATCAAAGGCTTTCTTGACGAGGATGAAGGTGGGTGCCTCTATGAAACGGCTGTGGAAGCCAGCCGCCAAGGACCCTGTCTGGAAATAGGTGGTTATTGCGGTAGATCCACAGTCTACCTGGGTGCAGCCTGCAGAGCAAACAA
>JASFJP010000473.1:0-4206 GCA_050121225.1 Desulfobacterales bacterium | reverse complement strand
GGAAAGTATTCTAATAATGAGAAAAGGACACCTATTAACGATAGGGTTGATGTTGATCGCCACAATTCCAGCTATGAACAGCCCAGCTGTAGCGGATGTTATTCAGCCGATGAAACCACAACTGAAGCAAAATCTGCAAGATATGTCAAAATTAATGGTGAGCATTTCCAATGAATTGAACACCGGCAAAATGTCAATGGAAGCCCAGGAGGCAGCCGCGTCAGTCACGAAACAAATGAGTGAAATCCTGCAGAAACTCTCAGAGGGAGATAGAAAATATGATGCTCACAAGGAAGGCATTGATCAAATGAAAAAAACCTGGCAGCCTTTTAGCGAGGACGCGCCCGTGAATAATTAAATCTGCTTATAGCCAATCCAATTTCCAAAATTCAATTAAATATCAAAGTTTTGTATTTTCTTTAACGTTATATATCCTTCCTTGGAGGGCATAGCATAGCCGAGTCTCTTGCTTTCGATTCATTAATATTCTCCCCCAATTAAACGTTGACCCTGCATATAAACTATGATAATTATACAAAGGCTTTCCATTTAAACCCTACTAATCATGGAAAATTCGATTCTGACAACGCTATTGTACTATAACCCGTGGATCGAAAATCCAGAGGGATGGTCGCATGCGATTCAGGCACATTTACCGCAAGCACAGGGTAATCCCTATATATTGCGATTTGTCGACAGCAACCGTAATTGGCCGCAACAGCACAAAGTCAATCTGGTGGTTGGGCCACGACAGGCAGGCAAATCGACGTTAATCTGGCACACGTTATCCCGTTTGGGGCCTGAGGTTTTATATGTGAATGCCAACGAATTATCCCTCCGGCAATGGTGTGAATCGCCGGCAAGAGTTGCGGCAGACAGTACCGAAATACTACCAGATATGCGCGCCTTGTTTTTCGAGGAGGTGCAGTATCTTGAAAATGCGGGACTTTTCTTAAAAGGACTCGCAGATCTCCACCTTGGGATACCCATATTTGCTACTGGAAGCTCATCCTATCACCTGCTGGACCAAATGCGGGAATCACTCTCAGGGCGTGCAGAACGTGTTTTGCTTTTACCTTTCTCATTGAACGAATGGGAATCCGAGGTAAAGGCAACAGCCGATGCGCTCTATCAACACGAAATGGATAAACAGCTACGTCGTTTATTAATTTACGGTTCTTATCCTGAAGTTGTCTTTTCGGATCAGCCCCAAATGGTATTGAACCGGTTGTTGGAAGCGTTTGTTATCCGAGATGCGTCAGATACATTTCGCATTAAACACGTTGCTAAGTTTCGCCAACTACTGGTTTTGATGGCCGGCCAGATTTCGAATTTAGTCAATTATACCGAATGGTCATCCGTCTCCGGCTTGGACGTTAAAACCGTTGAGAGTTATGCGAGTATTCTGGAAGAATCACATATCATCAGATTAGTACCACCTTTTGTTGGTGGCAAACGGGCTGAAATTACCAGTACTCCCAAGGTTTTCTTTGTCGATAACGGCATCCGCAATCAGATGATCAATCAGTTCAATGAGTTTGAGGTGCGCGCTGATCGAGGCGTGCTATTCGAAAATTGGGTCTTTTCTGAACTGTTGAAAAACTCAACCTTTGCCGATACACTTCACTTCTGGCGCAGCAAAGGCGGGGCTGAAGTAGATTTTGTTCGACAGCGAGGCGACTGTATAGAGGCATTTGAGGCAAAAGCAACACATCTTAGAAACCAGAAACTCTCCCGTTCCGCTCGAAGTTTCATCGATGCATATCAGCCTATGACTTTTACGCTTATTAATTTAAATCTAAATCAGGAAGACCGGATAAATAAAACCCAAATTCGTTTTGTGGATCCGCTAAAATTCCTGCAAACTATCAGCCATAGATGATTACTTCTCAGATAGGCTCCATTTGCTTTATCGTATCTTAGTAGCTTTACTTTTGCCCTCAATTAAATCTGTAAAAAAAACGCAGACGTAGAATGTGTTCATCATTGCCGAAAGATGAACTTGAGCTCCGCCTCCCATGCTGAAACAAATAACGCAACTCAACCCGCCAGGCGTCGGTAAGCTTCGTACCGACGCCGGCGTCATACCTCATTCGATCGATGAAAATCGGCGTTTCGATATCCGAGAACGCCTCTATCGATCCCGACAGATAAATTCCGTTTTTGAGTAAGATATCATAATTCGGAGAGCGGGCCCCCAGCTGATAGCGGGCGCGCACGGTAAAATCAAAGTCGCTCTCCTCTCCGGTCTCCCAAGTCATGCGCTCCTCTAATCGAAAATAATGGCTGATGGCATAGCTGCCGAACAGGGGCGGAACGATTCGAAGACCCTGCCAGGGGCCTATTTCGAAGGTATCCTCATCATCGTCAAAAATGGTTTGAAAGAACCGAATACCTCCGTGTGCCGTGATCCATGGATTGATTCGATAACGTACCGAGGGTCGAAAATAGAGTAGGGTAAAATCACTTTGGCTAAGCAGACCTCGTGTACCCTGGTCGCCGTCGTATCGCCAGCGATCGGAAAATATATAAATTGTGGCGATGTCGGACCAGGTTTGAAATTCCGCGCTGTTGCCTAACCTCCACAGGGCAGGAATTGAAATAATGATCAGGAGTGTAATGCGTATCCAAAATTTTTGCATGAGCCTTTAATTTTGATATGAGGATCGTCTCTAACCGTATTGGAATAGCGCTCTACGCGGATCCGCCTCTAACCAGCAAAGTTCAATCACGAAAGCACGAAATGACGAAAACACGAAAGAAAGTCAAGATAATTTTCGTGTTTTCCAGCCTTGGTGCTTTCGTGATAAATAATATTTTTAAAATATGTAGCGAAATAACAACTTAAATTCTAAAAATAAAACTTGGCGAAGGCTAGAAATCCACCATAAGAAATATCGATTTCGGACAAAAAGTTGTCACTGCCACCATATTCGAGATCCATTTGAGTATAATTATGGCCCACTGAATACTGAATATTTAATCGTCAATCATCAATTCCAACGATATTCAATTTGCAATCTTCAATTTTCAATTCTCCGTCAGCGGATCAAGCACTACTCGAACACACACGCCGTCGCATCTTTATCGTTTTGAACCAGGCCCAATAAACTCCCTAAAGCCCGCGCCGGCAGAAACACATAAGGCATCACGATCTTGCCATAGAGTACGGCAGCTTCCTTACTAGGCAGTGTTCTGACCGCAGGTTTTGTCAATGGACCCTTGATTTGTACCGCTGAGCCTCCTTTAAGCAATCTTCTCTTTTTTTCCGGTTGGATAGCCACATCGATCCTTTCATCAACCAGGTTGATCTGGCCGGCAGCCCCGACCCGGGTCTTGGGGGTATCCATAGAAAAGAGCTCGATGTTTCCGACGCCCTTTTCGAATTTCATTTTGTTGACCAGGCATTGCAGATCCGTATACTTCCGCCGATCTGCGGCGCTGAAAACCAAATCGAAAGCATCTGCCGATAGCAAATCAACGATCCGCCGGATCCGCCCGTTCTCAAGCGCCAGGCTGAATTCACCGTTGAGGTTGGCAGCGATCTCACGTACCGAACTGCCGGCGCTCTCAAGGTCCACGACGACGGTGAGGGCACCGCTGAGAATCATCGGCCGATGCAAATGGGCCAGCAAATCATCAATGTCAATATCTTCCCCGGTGATTTTAAGAAAAAACTCCGGCGTTGATCCAGACGCATCAACAATTGCCTCAACCTCAGTAAATCCAGCCGCGTAGAAAAGCCTGGCAGGATGGATGCGCAGCCGTCCGTTATCGAGCCGGATGTCGAGATCCAAATCATTGATGGTGATATGGCGTGCAACCAGTTTATCGGCATCCAGAGCAAAAAATAGGTCAACGGTTTTTAGAGCATCCAGCGGCAGGGGAGTGTCGTCAAACAGGCGCTCGCTCTGTTGCGGTTTGGTTTGAGAGGCGGCAGCGGAGGTTTCCGGTGGTGCTTCGGGGTAAATCCCCATATCTTTCAAATTTACGACCGTCGCGGCCAACCGGGCATCGATGACAGGTCGACTATCAGAAAACCCGATACTGACGGTCGATTTAAGGTCGGTCTCACCAATACGGGTATTGCCTTTAAAGGCGACGTTTTGGCGGTTGGCGTTGAGGCGGCCATTGATCGCCAGTGGACCGAGACGCGGCAGCGATACATCTACCATGGGCTCGATCGCTGACGGATCGGTAGCCGTG
>JASFJP010000472.1:0-4212 GCA_050121225.1 Desulfobacterales bacterium | reverse complement strand
ATTAACGATGGTACTTTGGATTAAGTGATGCATCCAATTTGTTAATGTGCCATGAAAAATGCCGTATGTCAAAGCGAATCACGCCTAATGCACAACATATAAACCATACCTTGACAAAATCAAGTCGACAGGCTAAGTTAACTTTATGGACCATAACAGCATATACACAATTCGGTACGTTTCCCAGAGGACCGGCCTGTCGTCCCATGTCATCCGGGCATGGGAAAAGCGCTACGAGGCTGTTGTTCCGCACCGCTCACCCAAGAATCGGCGATTGTACTCTGAAGAAGACGTTCAGCGCCTGCAGCTTCTCAAAAGCGCAACGGATGCCGGCCATAGTATCTCACAAGTTGCGCAATTGGACTCCAAAGAATTGTTAAATCTTACCCAGCGTGGAACCGGCACCAACATAGCTTCCCGGGAGCTAAAGGATAATGTGCCGTCACTGCGGCCGTCAACTAAGAAAACGCAGCCAATCCAGCAATCAGCTAAGAACGATCTTTGCAAAAAGTGTTTAGCTGCTGTTTTAAATCTTGATCCAGACGGTTTGGAACGCTCCTATGATCAAGCGGCAATCGATCTGACCCGGCCGGTCCTGTTAAAGGAGATTATTGTTCCCCTGTTTAGGGAAATCGGTGAGCTATGGCAAAAAGGCTCTTTAAAAATCGTTAATGAGCATATGGCCACCTCGGTGACGCGCACATTTTTATTGAACATGTTAAGAGCAACCGAGACGACCGATCCGGCACCGGCAATAGTTATCGCAACAACGGTGGGCCAATGGCATGATGTTGGCGCCCTGACGGTTGCCTTGACCGCTGCCGAAAACGGTTGGCACCCGGTTTACTATGGTCCCAATTTACCGGCCGAGGAAATTGCCACGGTCGCCAAACAGTGCGGTGCGCGAGCGGTGGCAGTCAGCGTCACCCATCTTTTAAATCAGCACCCTCTGGTTGAAGAACTGCGCAAGCTGCGACGATATTTAGACAGAGATGTGGCGTTATTCGTAGGGGGTCGGGCGGTTGCAAATTGCATCCAAATCTTAGAGGAAATCAATGCCAAATACATTTCAGATGTCGATCAATTTTGCGAAGAACTGTATTCACTCAGCACCGCGCACGGTGAATGAGCGTATAGCGCTCAATATTTTAAGGGGAATCTGTCATGTTTAACTATTCTTATGTGGTAGAGTTGCTGTCACCGAAAAGATCGGCTGGCCATCAGATGGAAAGCTTCCTCGATAGATTTGCTGAGCGCTATCGAAGGATTATGGATGCCGGGTGCGGATTGTCCATTCCGGACAACCCCATGGGACAACCAAGACTCGGCGCACTGGAGAGTATTCAGCTGAGAGGACTTTCAGTGGATCCCGCAAAGGTTGTGATGAATTTGAATACGTTTCACACCAAGAGCGAGCTGGACGGGTTGCTGCAAAACGCCGCCCAGGCAAACTTAAAATACCTTCTCGTTATCAGAGGCGACGGCGGTCCCTTGCTGTCCAAACTAGACCCCAAAGGCGTCGGTGGTAAACTGAGCGTGGCAACCTCCATTGATTTGATTCGATACATTAACAAGGAATTTTCCGATCAATTCATCACCGGTGCAGCCTTCAATCCCTATAACCGAATGCCGTTTGAGCTGAGTCGAATGAAGCAGAAAATCGATGCCGGCGCTAAGTATGTGGTTACCCAGCCGATCATCGGTCAAGACGAAAACGTAGACAAGCTAAAAGACTTTAACATACCCATCGTCGTAGAAGCTTGGATGTCGAAGAACATCGATCTTCTCTACCGAAGTGTCGGTAAAGACAAAGATGAAAGGGCAGAAAAATACGACCCTACCGAGAATCTTAAAGCACTGCATGCGTCTTATCCGGAATGCTGTGTTTATCTTTCAATGCTGAGCTTCAAACAGGATTGGCAGGAAATATTGCCGAAGATCTGACGACTCTCATTGCGTTTCCCGAATGCCATCGGTTTCGGTAATGTAAATATTGCCGTTCTTGCGTCATTCCGGCGAGGCTTGTGCCGGACTCGATCCGGTAGCCGGAATCCACTAAATTCGATGGATCCGGGACTGGCATGATGATTCGAGCACTTCTTACGAAACCTTCATAACAGGATGTACAAAAACTACGCAGTTTATCTGTAAATTGGTTCGGTGAGACGTTATGGTCTTTTAAGATATTTCAGGCTATTTATATGCTTTGATCCAATCAATCTCAATGCGAAATTTACCAGCTTGCTTATCGGATATCAGAAACCCGACCTGCTGGATCTGTTCAGGCGAAATGGGCGGTACATCGCTCAGAATGCGTCCCCGGAAGGTCGGAACGAATTTGCTGAAAGGAACACGGATATTCATCCAGGTTTCAGGTTGCGTACCAAAGCGATACCGGTATGAGATGCCGTCAAAACGATTATCCGTTCTCACTCGAAGCTGATATTTTTTCCCATCGCCTCGTATACGCACATGAAGTCCAATATAGCCGCCTAATTGATACGGATATGGTTTGCGTCGAGTCGACGCAAATCCACCATTATTTTCCAGAGAAACGCTACCCTGAAAAGTAGCTGTGCCGGTATCATTGAAGATGATCTCACTCTGAGAAACACCTCCCATAACATCATCATTGATAATTTGCCAGTTACCGCTTTCATCGGTATTTTTGAAATCGATGAGTATGTGCTCGGCAGTTTCCGTTGTTGCCGAAGCACTATCTAACCAAGATCCGAGACTTAGGCAGATAATCAATATGCCAATAACAACAACTTTCTTTCGAGTCTTTTTCATGAATGTATCCTCCATTATTTATGAACATGACAGCATTTTAGACGGTAATGAGCACGATTAAACATGCCAAAACAAATATCAAAAGACAATATTGATATAGATGCGGCCTCATAGCATCTATGGCTTCGGGTGGTAATGTGTTCACGCGTATATATTCGAGAAAGGATTTTACGGTGTGATCACAGAAGAATTTGTAACGAGGGCACCCAGAAAAAAACTGACAATATGAGGATATAATATCGCTAACCGATCAGTTCCACCAGTCAATTCAGAATTTTATCTTAGCACTCAGGGAATTTGTTTTAGAGGGTCTGTTTCAGTATTGACAGGAATTTTTGTTCAACATCAAGATTTGCTTAGGGGTCGTGGGTCGGATGCGGATGCCACATCCAAAACATACGGACGGCGGGAGGAGAGTGATTCACCCTCCCCCCGGTTTGATTCTACCATAACTTTTCTCGGGAAGACATATCCGAGAAGGAACGATCGAGTTTGCTGCCAATTGTACCAAAAAGGTCGTCTAATTCATTCTTAATTGGCGACCAGTCGGAAGGACACTCGTTCTCGAGTTGATCCACGCGCAGCTGTGCGTTAACGACCTCTTGCTCAAGTTGCCCGATCAACGGGAGCACTTTTTCTTTTTGCTCAGACCCAAATCCGTCTGCTGTTTTTTTCATAGCATCCAGTTTCGCTTTCCAGGCCGATACCTCTGCCAACATCGCTTTACAATAATCTTTTACCTCCATGTGAACTCCTTTCTTCCGTTTTAGGTTTATGACATGCCGAGCGATTCGTGTCAAAAACTGTGCTCAGCCTCTTTTGGTCGTTTTTGTATTTAGTTTAACCCAGAGTGCATGATCAATAGTGATCGACCTAAGAAAATATCGTCCATCTATAATTTTAAACTAATGTAGATAAACGATAATTTACCCAGAGTCAAGTCATAAAATAGAACATTTTTAAAATATTGAGGTTGTTTAACGTGATCTGTTTTTCTTAGCTAACTTTTATCAGTTACATCCCGCCGACGGACGGTGCTAAACCGATTTTATCTCCGTCTGATAGGACCGTGTCTAAACCCACTGTCTTGTTATTTACAAATGCAATTTTTATGGTATCCTTATCAATTCCTGCGCGCTCGACAAGCGCCTCTACAGTTTGTCCGTCCTTTAGTTCATACTCTGTGCTGTCTCTGAAGTCGCATTTAGCAGGATCAACGAGTGATGAAAAACATTTTAAGGTAACTTTCATGAGTCTATCCTCCATTAATTTATTGTTTTAACGACCTATAATATAAGCATTATTTAGCTTTTGCAATACATAACTTTTGAGGTCAAAATAACAGTATAAGACTACTATTTTAAAGCGTCCGGATGAGCTTGCGTAAAATTTTGTCTTATTGACTTGCCAGGTATGGAC
>JASFJP010000471.1:0-4224 GCA_050121225.1 Desulfobacterales bacterium | reverse complement strand
CAGTAGTCAAATTCGATACCCTGGCCGATTCGATTCGGTCCGCCACCGAGAATGATAACCTTCTTTTTACCTGAAGGCGTCGATTCATTTTCCTGGTCATAGGTCGAATAATAATAAGGGGTAAAGGACTCGAATTCTGCTGCACAGGTATCCACGATTTTAAACGACGGATGCACCCCCCCTGCTTTACGAAAGCTTCGGATCTCTTCTTCATTTTTTTTGGTTAAGAGCGAAATGTGCTTATCGGAAAATCCCAAACGTTTCGCTTGTTTGAGAGTTTTTAAGCTGATCGTGTTGCGGCTACTAAATTCGGCTGAAATAAGCGATTCGAATTCGACAAGCTGATGGAGATTTTGGAGAAACCAGATATCGATACCGGAGGTTTCGGATATCTCGTGGGTTGAAATTCCCAATTTAAGCGCCTGCCAGATTTTCAATATACGGTCCGGTGTTCCCGATCTGAGATCATCCAGCAATACTTCCAGAGTCATTTGTTCATAGGTGTCGGTTTCGATGGCATGAAAGCCTGACCATCCATTTTCAAGCGATCGAAGGGTTTTGTTCAAAGCTTCCTTAAAGGTCCGTCCGATGCCCATCGCCTCTCCGATGGATTTCATCTGAGAGGTTAAGCGTTTGTCTTCATCCGGGAATTTTTCAAAATCCCAACGTGGAATTTTGACCACCACATAGTCAATGGCCGGTTCAAAGCAGGCCGGAGTTTTACGGGTGATATCGTTGGGAATTTCGTGTAGATGATACCCAATTGCAAGCTTGGCGGCTATCTTGGCAATCGGGAAACCGGTTGCTTTGGATGCCAGTGCAGAGCTACGCGAGACCCGCGGATTCATTTCAATGACGACCATCTCTCCGGTTTGCGGATTCAGCGCAAATTGAATGTTGGCTCCGCCGGTTTCGACACCGACTTTTGCAACGATCTTTTTGGCTGCGTCGCGCATGGTCTGGTATTCCACATCGGTCAACGTCTGGGCTGGAGCTACGGTAATGCTGTCTCCGGTATGGATTCCCATGGCGTCGAAGTTTTCAATGGAGCAAACGATGACAAAGTTATCGGCGGCGTCCCGCATGACCTCAAGTTCATATTCTTTCCAGCCAAGCACGGACTGTTCGATCAGGATTTCATTGGTGGGGCTGGCACTTAGGCCCCACTGGGCGGCTTTGGCAAATTCTTCTTTGTTATAAACCACACTTCCACCGATGCCTCCCAGGGTGAACGATGGCCGTATAATCAGGGGAAAGCCGATATCGGTACACAGAGCTTCCGCGGCTTCGATTGTCTTGACACAACCGCCCTGAGGAACGTCCAAGCCGATTTCTCGCATGGCGTTGCGGAAAAGTTCCCGATCTTCAGCGAGCTTGATGGTATTCAGTTTAGCTCCGATCAAATCGACACCGTACTCCTCGAGCGTGCCGTTTTCGGCCAATTCAACGGCAAGATTCAAACTTGTCTGACCACCGAGGGTCGGCAACAGGGCGTCGGGGCGTTCTTTTTCGATGATTTGGGCAACCGCCCGGGCATGCAATGGCTCGATATAGGTTCTATCCGAAAATTCGGGATCGGTCATAATTGTGGCCGGATTGCTGTTGATCAGAATAACAATAAATCCCTCTTCCTTCAGCGCCTTGCATGCCTGAGTTCCCGAGTAATCAAACTCACAGGCCTGTCCGATAACAATTGGCCCGGAACCTATTACCAAAATTCGTTTGATGTCTTTACGTTTAGGCATTGATCTCTTTCATTTCTTTAACAAAGTTTTCAAACAGATAGCGACTGTCATGGGGCCCGGGTGCGGATTCGGGATGGTATTGAACCGAAAACGCCGGCAGGGTTTTGTGCCTGAAACCTTCGAGGGTGCCGTCGTTCAGGTTAATATGAGTGACCTCCACTTCGTCCTGGGGTAAACTATCCGTATCAACGATAAATCCGTGGTTTTGTGATGTTATTTCCACAGCACCGGTGGGCAGATATTTAACCGGATGATTGGCGCCGTGATGACCGAATTTCAGCTTTTTTGTCTTTGCACCCAATGCCAATCCCAGAATCTGGTGGCCAAGACAAATTCCAAAAATGGGTTTCTTGCCCAGAAGATCCTGAACCGTTTTTACGGCGTATTCAACCGGTTCGGGGTCTCCGGGGCCATTCGAAAGAAAAATGCCGTCCGGATTCCAGGTCAGCACGTCCTTTGACGACGTGTGAGCCGGAAACACCCGTAACTCGCAACCGTGGCGATAAAGCGACCTCAATATTGAAAACTTGACACCAAAGTCATAGACGGCGACGCGGTAGCTGACCTGACGGTCTGCATCGCGATGCTCATCCAGGGGCCATTCATAGTTCGCTTCTGCGGTGACTTCTTTGACGATATCCCGTCCGACTAATTTTTTGCCCGTTTTTAGACGCTCCAACAATATCTCCAATGTTTCGTCCGAGGTGGTGATCATTCCCATCTGGGCTCCTCTGTCGCGCAGATGACGGGTTAGTGCTCGGGTATCAATATCACTGATACCCACCACACTGTGATATTTTAGATACTCATCAAGGGATTTGTTTGCCTGCCAGTGGCTGACTACCGGGCTGTATTCGCGGATAATGAAACCCGCCGCATATATGCGTCTCGATTCAAAATCTTCCGGGTTTACCCCGTAGTTGCCGATTTGCGGGTAGGTCATCGTTACCAGCTGAAAATGATAGGATGGATCCGTCAAAATTTCTTGGTATCCCGTCATGGCCGTGTTGAAGACGACCTCACCGATGGAGGTTCCCATGGCTCCGAGGGATAGTCCTTCGAAATGAGTACCGTCGGATAATATGAGTCGTGCTTTCATAGATTAAAATGTCCAAATTGGAACTCACCAGTGCCTTGCTTTTAATAACCGTGATATCGGATGGGCACTAGGCTAGAATTGGGGTTATTCTAACACACATTCGCGCTTCAGATAACCAATTTTGCCGGCGTGCGTATCAATCGCGTTTAAATTTACTATAGTCCGGTTGGCGATAACGGCTTTCCCCACCGCCGTCAAGGGCCAGCAGGGCCTCCACTTTCAGAGGTAACCCGAACAACTGGATGAACCCGTGAGCATCCTGCTGGTTATAAACGTCCTCTTCACCGAACGAGGCATAATCTTCACGATATAGGCTCGTGGGGCTCTTGCGACCTGCAACGACAATGTTGCCCTTGTATAGTTTCAGACGAACCGTTCCGGTAACATGTTGTTGAGTGACTTTGACGAAAGCATCCAGAGCTTCCCGCAGTTGCATAAACCACATCCCGTTGTAGACCAATTCAGCATATTTTACGGCGACAAAATCCTTATAGTGCATGGTGTGCTTATCCAAGCAGACGCTTTCAAGCGCCTGATGAGCACGGAATAGTATGGTGCCTGCAGGGGTTTCATATACACCGCGGCTTTTCATTCCTACTAATCGGTTTTCGACAATATCAACCCGACCAATTCCATGATTTCCGGCGATCTTGTTTAGCCGCGTAAATATCTCGACTGCTGATAACGATTCACCGTTTAAGCTGACAGGATTTCCTTTCTGGAAGCCGATCTCAATGTATTCGGGCTTGTCAGGCGCATCTTCCGGACTGATCGTCAGCTGAAACATCGATTTTTCCGGTTCATTCCACGGATCTTCCAGTTGTCCGCCTTCATGGGAAAGATGAAAAATATTACGATCACGACTGTAGATATCTTTTTCGGTCTGGGCAAGAGGAATGCTGTACTTTGTCGCATACCGAATGGCATCCTCACGGCTGCGTATCTCCCATTCGCGCCATGGGGCAATGATTTTAAGTTTGGGGTTGAGTGCCATAGCCGTGAGTTCGAAGCGTACCTGGTCATTGCCTTTACCCGTGCAACCGTGCGCTATTCCATCAGCACCTTCCTGTTCCGCGACTTCAACTAACTTTTTTGCAATTAGCGGGCGTGCCATAGAAGTTCCGAGCAAATAATCGCGCTCATACACGGCTCCGGCCTGCATGGTGGGAAATACATAGTCTCTCAGAAATTCCTCACGCAGATCATGCACAATGAGTTTGCTGGCTCCGGAAGCCAGAGCTTTTGCTTCCAATCCCTCCAGTTCATCTTCTTGACCTAGGTTTGCGGTATAGCAGATTACATCACAGTCATTGTAATTGTTTTTCAGCCACGGCACGATGACAGAGGTGTCCAATCCGCCGCTGTAAGCCAGGACAACCT
>JASFJP010000470.1:0-4224 GCA_050121225.1 Desulfobacterales bacterium | reverse complement strand
CAAAAATCATGGCCCTGGTACATCATGGGAGCAAGTCAGATGTGGCTTAATTTGATCACCGAAGTCGTTTCAGAAAACATGGAGGAGCGACCTCCTGCAACAATGACGGAAATTGATGCGTTTTATAAACGGGTTGACGATATCGTGTCCAATATGTGGGAAGAAGATGGCCGCCATGCTTTTATGCATCACTTAAATGCCATATTTGAATACAAGCCGCTGATTTATTATGAGAAAAAGTATTTCAAATTCTGATGTGCCGCATTATTCAGCCAAATACTCTATACGGTTATCCCGAAAGCTCAAGTAAGTCACACATCCGCGAATCGGCTCACCTCCAAAGCCTATTCCAAGAAAAGTCGCTTGGTCTTTGCAGATAATCAGAAAACGTTAACTCCATGTCTCAAACTTATAGCAATAGTGATCCATCTGATCACAAAATTGGTGGATGGTTGCTTCTATATGCCGTCGGATTGGTACTCTACCCGGTGAAACTTGCCCTTTCTCTGGTTACAGAGCTAGCCCCGGTGTTTTCTCATGAAAACTGGACCCGGCTGACCACCCCTGGAACAATGGGATATGATCCCCTCTGGAGGCCTGTCTTGATATCCGAACTTGTCGGGAATTGCTGTTTTTTGCTTTTTTCAATTTTTTTGATTGTGTTCTTCTTTCAACGGCGGCATATCGTTCCCAGGTTGGTTGTTATCTTCCTGTTGTCCAATCTCGTATTTGTCGGCGTTGACTTTTATCTAACTTATTTCTATTTGTTGGGAGCCGATTCAGTCAGCACGGAAGCAGTAATAAATATTGTTCGAACCGCCGTGGCCAGCATGATTTGGACTCCCTATTTTATGGTTTCAAAACGAGTAAAAGCAACGTTTGTCAAATGAATTTTTTTTCAATATGTTATAGATTATTTTTGACCTTTGAGGATGCGCTATGAACTCTGTATTTGCGAAAACCATCTATACGGGAAAAGCGATCGTTTCCAATGCCTATCTTTTATTCAATCGGAACAAAATCAGCGGAGTTTCAACATCGAATAAAGCTCAGCCGCTCCATAAATGCGAGGTCGTGACTCCCGCCTTCATAGATCCCCATAGCCATATCGGCATGCATCGTTCCGGTGAACCCAGCGGCGAAGGTGAAGCCAATGATCATCTCGATTCTATTCTGGCCCTTACAGATGCGCTGGATTCGGTTCAAATGGACGACACCGCACTCAAAGATGCGGTTGAAGCCGGTGTATTGTATTCCTGTGTTGTTCCGGGCAGTGGGAATATTATCGGTGGTCTTTCAGCAGTCATTCGCAACTACGCTAAGCACAGCACTGAGGCTCTTTTTGCCCGCGCCGGTCTAAAATCAGCCTTCGGGTATAACCCCATGTCTACTCGCAGTTGGGAGGGCAAACGTCCCAGCACACGGATGGGAGCTATCGCTATCCTGCGCGGCAGACTTGAGGAGGTGCGGCAAAAACTGGATAGATATCGACGAGCTAGAGGCAGCAAAAAAGCGGAAATCACTTTTTCCCCCGAAGAGAAAGTACTGCAGGATTTGTTGGCCCGCAAAATTTACCTGCGAGCCCACGTGCATAAAATCGATGATATTGCGGCGCTACTTCGTCTGGTTGACGATTACAAGATTCAACTGACAGTCGACCATGCCATGGATGTTCATCAGCCACAGATCTTTGATGAACTGAAAAAACGCAAGATCCCCGTCGTGTATGGGCCGATTGATTCATTTGCCTATAAGGTTGAACTGAAGCACGAAAACTGGCGCAATATTAAACAGTTACTGACATCAAAGGTTGACTTCGGATTAATGTCCGATCATCCGGTCACGCTGGCACGTCAGCTATTCCTGCAAACACGCTGGTTTGTCCGTGCCGGATTGTCCAAGCAAGAGGCCATTGAGCTGGTTTCCAGTAAAAATGCTCGCATATTGGGCGTCGACGATCGCCTCGGCACCCTCGAAAAAGGAAAATGGGCTTCGTTCATCTGTTGGAACGGCGATCCTTTTGATATGACGAGTTACCCGGTGGCCGTATATGGGGAAGGGGAGCTTATACATTCTGAATCCTATGGATGACAACGGTACGTAAATATAAAATGATTTCTCTATTGAAATTGGCCGACTAATAGGTATAATAGTAGTGATATTTTAACTCGTAAATTGATCGAAACCTTATTTGTTTGAGGATAAAGGAGGAAGACATGCACCATAGCTTGCGACGTATATTGTATCTGATTGGAATTGTTACGCTATGCCTTAGCGTTGGAGTCAGTTTTGTGTACGCCGAGGAACAGCGCGACATGCAGGGATGGGGGATCGATGATCCCTACAACAAGCATTATAATGTGCGCGAATACGAGAAATTCAGAGCTTGGGTGATACGTGTAAAAGAGGTTGTCCCCATGCCGGGAATGTCACCGGCCACGGTTGTTGAAGTGCGAGAAGGATCCGAAATTATTGATGTTCATCTCTGTCCTACCTGGTACCGGAAACCCAGCGAAATTAAGCTAAAGAAAGATGCGAGGATCAAAATCAGAGGCGTTTGGGCGGAAATCAACGGCAAGGATGTTTTCATGGCATCAAAAATTAAAAAGGATCCCAACATTGAGATTATAAAAGTTCGATTAACCAAAGATGGTACTCCGTTCTGGACGATGACGCCGGAGCGGCTTGCCAAGGAAATGAAACCGGAAGACTAGGTAATCCAATAAAATTTTACTATAGCTTTGAATTAGCAACCCTTCGAAAAGATGACGCAGATTGGCTCGGATCGATCCCTTTAAATTCGAGAATATACTGATGATCTGCGGGTGTTTGTGTAAATTTGATCATCTATTGGTGTAATCCGTGTCCCGGTTTGAAAAATATAAATTCAACGATGAATTAGAGCCATGTCAACCCGCGAATGGAGTCCCGGTGAACTGCTGGAAATATCCGGTTATAGCTGGAAAACATGCGCATTGCATGCCGCTGTTAAACTGGAAGTTTTTACAGTTCTGGGTGACCAACGACTAACAGGCGAGGAGGTCACGCAAAAGATCAATGGGGCCCTTAGGGGGGTAGAGCGACTTCTGAACGCCATGGTTGCCATGGATCTGCTGTCAAAAAAAGACGGCAGATTTGGGAACACTCACTCCAGCAAAGCCTTCCTCTCTAAACATTCAAAGAAATATCTCGGTCACATCATAATGCACCACCACCACCTGGTGGAATCTTGGTCGCATTTGGATCAGGCCGTATTGTCAGGTCAGCCCATTAGAAAGCGTTCGTCGTTCAGCCAGGAAGAATGGCGAGAGAGCTTCCTTATGGGAATGTTCAATTTGGCCATGGGCCTGGCACCCCAGCTGGTGCCTCTCATCGACATTTCCTCTCACAGGCATCTCCTGGATCTGGGAGGCGGGCCTGGTACATACGCCATCCATTTTTGCCTTCGTAACTCCGGTCTGAACGCCACGGTTTATGACTTGCCGACAACCCGCCCATTTGCGGAAAGAACAATCCAACAGTTTGATTTAGCGGACAGAATTGCCTTCATGGACGGCAACTATTTAGACGATCCAATTGCGGGCCGCTATGATGTGGCCTGGTTGTCTCATATACTGCATGGCGAGGGCCCGGAAGACTGTCAGATGATCATTCAAAAAGCGACGGATGCGTTGGAACCAGGGGGCATGATCATCATTCACGAGTTTATTTTAAACAACACCATGGATGGTCCTCTGTTTCCAGCGCTTTTTTCACTGAACATGCTTTTAGGAACATCCTCAGGTCAAGCTTATTCGGAACACCAACTCACGGAAATGCTGTGTGCTGCCGGAATAAAAAATATTCGTCGAATTTCCGTTCAAACACCCAACGAATCCAGCCTCCTTATCGGTGATAAATAAGCCCCGATTGCAAGTCTAATCTTAATAATTCGCGTGTCCTTTATTATTTCAAACGGCTATTTTTTTCTAAAGATTTGGTAATTACGGACCGATCATAATAAAGGACAAGTGGGGGTATTGGATAATTTTTGGCATGCGTCAGCATGTTGTTATCCTTTTTGATTTAGATCTGGCGAAAGGAGGGTATTCGATGTCAGAGGCGGCATTCGAACCGATTGGTATTATGGCTCCAAAAGTGTTTGGAATTCCGGTGGATCAGGAGATCCTATTTTCCAATCACAAGGAGGCGTACAAAAAACGTATTGAAAAACGACAGCGGAAA
>JASFJP010000469.1:0-4237 GCA_050121225.1 Desulfobacterales bacterium | reverse complement strand
GAAACCAGGGAGTTTGAATATCAGGCAAAGCGATTTTTGGAAACGCTTTAAGTTAACAATTCGATATTTTGAGATGGTGACGTTCCCGGTCTAAAATCATCGTCAAACCACATTTTCAAGCCGATGATCTATCCCTGATGATTAGGAACCTACATAAGGCACTAAAGCGATTTCTTTTCTACGCTGTAAAGCTTCCGGTTATCTGTGTGTTGATCACGTTTGGGATTATCTTCGATTTCCTTGTTCAATTACCCTTTCGGGTACTTTGTGTGTTGGATGGTATACTTCACAAAAGACGACGTGATAACCTGACCTCGTAAAGTCTGAATCGCGAATCGGCTACGTCTATCGATTGATTAACCATAAAATCAAAGGCAGCATTAATGCCAATAAGATAATTATACCCGGCAAGGATACATATGGCATGTACCAGGGATCTTTTCTTATCTTGGCCTTCTTGGCTTCGACCAAGAACCAATTTCCGATGATTGCCGCAGCCACCAGAACAGCAAAAAATTTCAGTATGTTAAGTAAATTAAGACCATCCATAACGCTAATTTCTTTTTGACAATTGATTTGTAACCTAACATAAACCGTTTGTCTCTGTATAGTTTACAACTCCGCTTTGTCCTTGTTTGCAAATTTTATCATGAATCCCGCACTGAAGTCGATCAATTCTCTGGATATCTACACCTTTTTGAGCTATTTTTATCAATTTTTAAGTATAAATTGCCTTTTAAACTCATCAATTTTGACACTCTAAGATCTAGATGTAGTCGGAAATATCCATTGATATTTTTAATAATTGCTGTATAGTGAAGTTTTCAGAACTGAGGACAATTGCGAGGAAGAAGAGTAATACCCAAGTTCGATACCGTCGCTGACCCAAAAAGTTGTCGAAATCCTTGGCCAAGTCAGCCGTTGAGTTGGTACGCCTGGCAGGATTCGAACCTGCGGCCTACGGATTAGAAGTCCGTTGCTCTATCCAGCTGAGCTACAGGCGCACGCTGATCATTTTGATATCACAGGCCTTAGTTGATGTCCACCCCAAAACTAAAGACAGATACAACCGTGTTGGGTTCCTACATGAGGGTTAGTTAAAGCTTCGGCTTGCTGATTTGAAATATACAAATAATTTGGACCGTTTCCATGAAAAAAAAGACCGCTAAAAAAAAGAGAGCCCGGGCCGCGAAGAGAACCGCTTCGAAACCTGAAGCTGCACTGAAAAAAAAGAGCCAAAAAGCGCCACCATCCACTTCCGGCTCCGACAAAGCGCTCGTTAAATTTGATCCATTACAGCGCTATTTAACCGAAATTAGCAATTATAAATTGCTCACCCGAGATCAAGAAAGAGAACTTGGTATTCGGGTTAGAGAATACGGAGATAAAGATGCGGCCTATCGATTGGTAACCTCAAATTTGAGGCTGGTTGTGAAAATCGCCTTGGAATTTCAGCGGGTCTGGATGCAGAATCTCTTGGATCTCATTCAAGAGGGGAATATCGGTCTAATGCAAGCGGTAAAAAAATTCGATCCTTACAAGAATGTTAAATTTTCCTACTATGCCTCCTTCTGGATAAAGGCGTATATCCTCAAGTTTATCATGGACAACTGGCGACTGGTTAAGATCGGAACAACCCAGGGCCAGCGGAAATTGTTCTTTAAACTAAAAAAAGAAAAGCAGAAATTAATTGATTTGGGCTTTGATCCGAAACCCAAGCTTCTTTCTGAAAGGCTGGGCGTCTCTGAACGCGAGATTGTCGATATGGATCAGCGCTTGGACGGTTGGGATGTTTCGCTGGATGCTCCATTAAAGGACGACTCAGATACCGAAAGAATTGAATTTCTGAGTACTAACACAGAATCGATTGAGGAACAGGTCTCTAAAAAAGAAATTGAAGTTCTTCTTCACAATAAAATTGCCGAATTCAGGAAAAAGATGACACCACGTGAAATAGAAATATTTGATCTGAGAATTTTTTCTGACACTCCGGTTACGTTACAGGAAATCGGTGATCGTTACGGTATATCAAGAGAACGGGTGCGCCAGGTAGAAAAGAATATTATAAAAAAAATGCGAGAATTTTTTAAGAAAGAAATTCCTGATTTTGCTTCCTACACCGAAGAAGGTGCGCCGGATTGATCCACAGATTTATACACCAAGCCCCAAATTTAAATTCAAATCCAGGATGTTGACTGTATGAAAGTCCTTCGCTTTATATTATTGACGGCAGCGATAATTATGTTTTGGATATCAGGCTGCGCAGTGAATTCTAAGCCTAAGCATCAAATGCCCGAACGGAAAACGCCTCATATTTTTAAGGGTTCGGATAATCAATATTACTACTTTACTGCAGCTCAAATTGAAAGGAAAAAAGGAAATTTGGACAAGGCTGTAGTTCTTATTCGAAATGCCATTGAAATTGATCCTGACTCGTCTTACTTGCAACGAGAGTTGGCTACGATTTATCTGCAAAATAAAGAAAACCAGAAAGCGATAGAGGTTCTGGAAGGGCTTTTAGAAAAAAATCCAAATGATGTCAAGTCACTGATCATTTACGGCGGTATCAAACAAGTTAACAAGGAAACCAATGAAGCTATTGAAACCTATGAAAAAATAATTACCCTGGATCCTACGCAACAAAAAATCTACTCCTTGCTGGGTGGTCTGTATATGGAAAACGGTAATCTTGATCGTGCCAGGGATGTGTTCAACAAACAGATCGAGCATTTTCCGAATTCCTATTCAGGGCACTACTTTCTTGGAAAAATTCATGCATCCCAGGGAAGTGTAAAAGATGCAGAGTCTGAATTTCAAAAAGCACTAGAAATAATGCCCGAGCGCCTTGAACCCAAATTTGAGCTTATTGATTTGTACAGGAGTCGCGGCGAATCGGCCAAGGTTATCGATCTTTATGAGGAAATCCTTCTGCAGGATCCAGACAACATACGTGCAGCCCTGCAGCTCGGTTATTATTACCACAAGCAGGGAATGAAAGATGATGCCGAAAAAATACTCATCCAGTTGGGCGATCGAAGTCAACACGAATTTGAAGTTATCATTAAAGTCATCCAGCTATACATTGATCAGAAGAAAAATGAAGAGGCGTTGATTGTTATTCAAGGTATGCTAAAAGCGGTGCCTGAAAGCTCTGAGTTGAACCACCTTGCCGGCATTGCCTATTATGGAGTCAAGGACAACGATAAGGCGATTACCCATTTTAAACGCGTAAAGAAGGACTCACGTTTCTTCCAAGACGCGGTGGTTCATGTCGCATTTTTATACCAGGAAAATGGGAAAAATGAAGCGGCCATCGCGTTTTTAAAATCGGCTATTTCGGAAGACCCGGATAATCCAGACTTTAAATACTACCTGGGGACGTTTTACGAAGAAGTTGAGGATTTTGAAAACGCCGAGTACTATCTTAAACAAGCGATTGACATGGAGCCTGACAATCCTCGATATTACTTTCGACTGGGGGTTGTCTACGACAAATGGAATAAAAAAGAGGCTTCAATGGAGACCATGCGCAAGGTAATTGATTTGGATCCCAAGCATGCCAATGCATTAAACTATCTTGGGTATACCTATGCTGATTTGGGAAAGAACCTGGATGAAGCCGAACATCTAATAAAAGAAGCGTTGAAGTATAAACCCAATGACGGTTATATTACCGATAGTCTCGGATGGGTCTACTACAAAAAGGGGAAGTATGCAAAGGCATTGAAATATTTAAAAAAAGCTGTCGAATTAGTGCCTGATGATCCTATCATGCTGGAACATTTGGGAGATGCCTACTTAAAATTGGATGATCGGCCAAATGCCCTGAAATTTTATCAAAAATCACTAAGTATTAAAGACAAGGATAAGGAAAGTTTAGAAGAAAAGATTCGACAACTCACTGGGGATGGTTCCTAAGTCCATCGATTCATAAATACGATAACGTATTTATTCACACATGACTTAATGCTGAGTGAGCACCATCAATGATTCCCTTTCTCAAAATACGTAAGTGTAATTGCGAATCGAAGCACTAAGGCTCGGAATCCGAAGATGCAGAGCGCTTGTTTAATCAACGGCCTCCCGAACCTGATCTAACGAAGCCACAAGCTGAGTGCTTGTGGCTTTTATTTCGGGTTTACCCTAACGTTGCAAAAGTCGGAGGGCTTCAGAGTCAAGGCGTTTGAGGGTGAGTCGTAGTTCTTTACTTCGAACCCGCAACAACGCAGGATCTGAA
>JASFJP010000468.1:0-4255 GCA_050121225.1 Desulfobacterales bacterium | reverse complement strand
ATGATCATCTTTCCATAATATGAGGGGTCCAATTTGGACAGGGGTTTGCGGGTAATTAGGGCGTTGGGTTCTGCCACGATTTCCACCATTTCCGCATCAGAACCATGCAGGTGGGCCACCGACAACAGCTGGCCCCTGCGTATGAATTTCAGGATCTCGTTGCCGGCCAGAATTTTCTTGTTTAATGCGATATCCGACCCCATGGTGGCGGCCAACACCAGGTAATCCTCTTTATTGACCAGGCAGATCGATTTTCTTGGCTGGGATTTCTCCGGCGTGCTGGTTCCGTTCATGAGGTGTTTTGCCAGCAGACAACTCATGATATTGGTTTCATTATCCCCGGTGGTGGTGATAAACGTGTCCATATCCAGCAGACCGGCCATCTGCAGCACATTGGCATCGGATCCGTCGCCATGCAGGACTTCCGTATTTTTCAAGTTAAACGCTAATTCTTGAACAGATTCTTCGTTTTTCTCGATCATTGTAACTTGGACCGTTTTTTCCAATAACTGGGCGATGCGTCTGCCCACCAGGCCGCCGCCCAAAATCATGACCCGGTGAGAGTGCTGTTGCGTGACGCCGGTGAGTTCCATCAGCTTGGGGATATCCCTGGTAGCGGCCATAATAAAAATCTGGTACTGGGGTAAAAGCGTGTCATTCCCACCCGGAATGACTGTAGTGATACCGCGGGCGAGGGCAACCACCCGAAATGGGAACTCATGATAGATATGAGAAATTTCTTTCAGCGTTTTGTTAGCAAGCGGCGATGATTCCCGTATGCGCGTCGCCATAACCTGAATTTGTCCATCCGCTATATCGATAATATCATTACCCGATCTGAGTTTGATGATCCTGACAACTTCCTGGGCAGCCAATTCTTCCGGATGAATGCTAAGGTCGATTTTGAGGTCTTCAAACGTCAGAAATGAATCTTTAGTGCCGAATTCCAGCGAGCGGACCCTGGCAATTTTTCGTGGAATTCCGAAGCGATGGGCAATGATTGAAGCCATCATGTTCACGGCATCGTTGTCGGTGACGGCGATGAGATAATCCATTTTCTGCGCATTGGCCTCGCGCCAGCATTCTATGCTCATGGCATTGCCCTGAATCAAGCGGGCATCCAGACTGCCGTCCGCCTCACGAATTGATCTGCCCTCCGACTCAATAATGGTGAGGTTATATCCTTCATGGACCAGTCGTTTTGCCAAATAATATCCGACGCCGCCCAGGCCGAGAATCAAAATGTTTTCAGATAATGTATTTTTTTTCCCAAACATTTTTCAGCTGAGTGTTTTTTGTGTTTTAATGAGATAATCAACAGACGGAAAAACCGGTAATATACCAAATCAAAGAATATCCTGATGGACATGATCGGCTAACTGTATCATGCATACGCAAATCTGCAATATTTTGCAACCCGTCAGTTTTAGAGGGTTTATCAAAATAACGTTCCGATAACGGAAAATATTTATGATAACCGGTATCAATTCACGATCCCAAAATCTTTTAACCACCGCTTTGATGGTAAATTTCTTGTCCGATGGAATTTTGTTTTTCTTGGCTAAAAGCCGGTCAAAAAGATTTACTCTTGACACATGTGATTGAATTCATTAAGTTACATGAAACCCTTTTAAAAGCAATTTCCACCGGGGTGGCTTAATCTGCCTGAGATCATACCCGTTGAACCTGATCTGGATAATACCAGCGAAGGGAATCGCTAATAGTAAATTCAGTTCCTGGTCATCAATTGAGCCGCTTCCAGATGGAAGCGGCTTTTTCATTCAATTTAACTGACAGGCAACAACCAACAATAAAGGGGGGTTCTGATATGAAAACCAGAGATATCGCGCGCGCAGTTATCCTTGTGGCGATTGCAGTCGCCCTGTCACCTTTTTTCATACCGGTGGGTATTTCAAAATGTTTCCCGGCCCAGCACATGGTAAATGTTTTGGCGGCGGTCATGCTGGGACCGTGGTATGCGATTGTTATTGCTCTGATGGCCGGCATCATACGGAATATTTTGGGTCTGGGAACGCTTCTGGCGTTTCCCGGCGGCATGATCGGAGCTCTACTGGCGGGTCTGGCCTACCGAGCTTATCGGAATATCTACTTTGCCGGTTTTGGAGAAATCATCGGTACCGGTCTGCTGGGCGCCCTGGTAAGTGCCTGGATTGTGGGCCCCATATTGATGGGTAAATCGATGGCTGTCGTTACGCTGATTATAGCGTTTAGCGTCAGCACCATCGGGGGTACCATAATCGGTATCATCGCTCTGCATCTGTTGCGAAAGGTAAAAATTTGGCAACCCGAGTCCGTTTAAAAAACGTACATTATCATTATCCCGACACTGAGTGGATATTGAACGGAGTCGATCTCGCAATAGACGCAGGCGAATATACAGTTATTTTCGGCGCCAGCGGCTCAGGAAAATCAACGCTGGGATATCTTTTTAACGGCTTGATTCCTCACTTTTTCGGGGGCACCCTCAACGGTGCGGTCACGATTAATGGTATCGATACAAAGAATACTGCGGTAAACGAGCTATTCTCACACGTCGGTCTGGTGATCCAAAATGCCGACGCGCAGCTTTTCAACAGTACGGTCGAAAACGAGATCGTCTTTGGATTAGAGAGCCTTGGGCTTTCCGCGCGGGAGATCGATAAGCGAATCGAGAATATAACGGCGGTGCTGGACATCGCAGATCTTCTGGAAAGGTCCCCTGAAACCCTTTCGGGTGGTGAAAAACGGCTGGTTTCAATTGTAGCGGTTCTCTGTCTCAATCCTTCGGTGTTGCTCCTTGATGAGCCCTATTCGAATCTGGATTGGAAGGGTATCCAACAGGTAAGAGACCTTCTCCTGCATATTCACCAAAGTGGAAAAAACGTGGTGGTGATCGAACAACGCATGGGTAGATTTCTGCAGGACTGCACCCGTTGCTTGATCTTAGACCAGGGGAAAATACGATTTGAAGGCGATTCGAGCAAAGCCCAAAGGATTCTGGTAAACGAGCACCTTGTGCCTTATTATCCGAAACGGCTGCAACAGAATAGGCTCACCGACAATGATATCATCCTGGTTACAGAAAATCTTTCATTTTTTATCAACGGCGACCGTATTCTTAAAAAGGTTTCCCTTGAGTTCCGACGTGGTGAGACGGTCGCCATCGTCGGTCAGAACGGAGCGGGTAAAACCACTCTGATCAAGCATTTCAATGGACTGCTGAAACCCACTGAGGGAAAAGTAATTTTGCATGGGGAAGACGTGCGCAGAAAGTCGCCTGCTGAGTTAGCGCGACGTGTAGGGGTTTGTTTCCAGAATCCAAATGACCAGTTCTTCAAAGCAAAGGTCAAGGACGAACTTCTCGTCGGGATGCATACAATCGGAAAAAAAGATGACAGCGGTTTCGATGAGGTTTGTAATGTTTTAGATCTTCAGGGGCTGTTAAATCGATCTCCTTACCGACTCAGCGAGGGGCAGAAGAAGCGGGTTTCGTTTGCTTCTATTCTCGCGATGAAGCCAGATATTCTCGTGCTCGATGAGCCGACGGTTGGACAGGATGGACGGTTCAAAGAGGCGATCGTAAAAATATTGGGCGCTCTGGAGAAGAAGGGTATAACCACTATTATCGTTACCCACGATTTGGATTTCGCTGAGGCCACCACAGACCGCTGGATTGTATTACACGACGGACAGGTGGTTGCCGATGGTGATCCAAGGGAGATCCGCTACGATAGCCAGCTAATCTCAAAAGGAATTTTGGACCATCCGGTGGAAGAGAAAAAACGGCTCATTTAAGCGAAGTCATATTAGAATTATTTGACAGACAATGATGAAAGATTTTGATCCCAGAACAAAGCTCGCTTTGGGAATCATGGCGATCGCAGCGGTTTTATTCGCCCGCGAGCCGGCGACCCTGATGGTAGAGTTTGCTATGGTTCTCATTGCTGTTGCTCTATTGGGACTGGGGCGTAAGTTGCTCTATTCGCTGCGTTTGATAGGGTCAATGATCGTATTTGTCTTTATCCTCGGTTTTATTTTCTTTGATTTGCAAGTGGCTGGACTGCTTAGTATTCGTCTTTTTACACTTCTGAGCGTATCCTTTATATTCTTTAATTCCCTTGATCCGCAAGAAATAGGAGATGCCTTGCAAAATATGGGTATTTCATTCGAGTTTGCTTTTATTTTGACAACGTCAATGCGCTACGTGCCTATGATCGGGAAAAAAGTTCGCCAAATCAGCGATGCCCAGCAGGCA
>JASFJP010000467.1:0-4265 GCA_050121225.1 Desulfobacterales bacterium | reverse complement strand
AAAATTGACCTGGAAACCAAGTTGGCTCAAATCCCATCGATATAAAACCTCTCGGCGTTTTAATTGACGAATCATTAATTTTTACCCAAATAATCTCATACCTTTCTTTTTCCTCAAGTAAATCAAGAAGATTTATAGCATCATTTAATCTATAAATATCATGCAAGAATGCTTCTTGTTTTTTTTCCAATTTAGAATAAAAATTCCTTGCTCGTATATTATTCATAGGTTTACTGAATATTTTTCTGAATAATTTTCCTATAAACGTATATTTTGGAATAAACACCGGATCTCTATCTGTTCCACTATATTTAATGTTAAAATCATCGGGGTCTTTGTCTATTCTGGGAATTCCGTAAAAATCTTCTTTTAAATCATAATGGGAGGCATTCTCTTCATAGATAGTGTCAAACTTTTTAACTATCCTAAAACTTGATTTTATATTTTCTTTCATCCCTATATACGAGGCATTCTCTTCATAGATAGTGTCAATCTTTTTAGCTATCCTAAAACTTGATTTTATATTCTCTTTCATCCCTTTATACTATGCCAATTTCAGATACATTGAGGTTAGCTCATTTTAAAAGAAACCTGCGATATCCAATGTAATAACTGCTAAATTTGACGGAACCAAAACATGACATAACTTTCCAAAACTTGCAATTCGATAATTATCGAAATGTGTGGCGATAAAATTCGATTACCACATGGTTTTCAGAATTGTCAATTGCTGGCATGTGTAGCGTTAATTGGTATGGATGACAAAAACGTCTTCTGGTCTCTATGCGCGCGTGTTATATTAATTGAAGATGCCGGCGAGGTAGGCTAAGACGGGGCTTTTGACTGGAGAGCGAGAGGAAACAATCACCTAAACCCCGCCAGCAAATTGATAGTTCAAATTGGGTATCAGCTTACGCCCCTGAATTTTTGTGTGCTAATTCTTCGATATGCCGGATATATTTGAAAACGTTGTAGGTCTTGTAAACATCAATTTAAGTGAAATTGATTCATATACGTTTAAGGACCATGTTTTTAAAAGATGAGAAGGCCTTTGAGACGGATTGTTTCTTTTTTAATCCTATTTTATTTGGGGAATGATCAATGCCATAGAATCTTGGATATTTCTCAAAAGAGCAATCTCGGCAAATAGTGCTCGTCATATTCAAAGAACCCAATTTAGAGGGTATTTCATTATACTCTTTGGAAGAGCCGTCTGGAGAAATTATTCTTTTACAGTAAATGCAAATTTTTTGCTGCGTCTTAACAGGGTAAGCCATGAATTTTTCCCGCTATCTTCTAATAAGATGACTTCTTTTTGTGCTTTGTTATCGAAACATCACGCAAAATTATAATGTTATGTAACGCAAAGATTCACAAATATTATAGAAAGTTAACTTCTATACGACGGTGTAGTATTAAATAATTGTGAAGATTGCTTCCCAAAAGAAAGTAATAATTTTCACACTGGACATTCTCGACTCAGTATGTGAACTATCTAAAGGAACGCAGAAATCAGATGAGGAATCGGATTCGATTCTGGAAATGAAGAATAGATTCAGCTCGGACGAATAGGAGAATCAGAAATAGTTTATAAAATCCAATACCCAATTCGATGGGATTTTGTCAATCAAAAACTTAGATACCGCCACGTTGCGTTATCTGGCAAAAGCACAACTTACTTAAAACATTATATTTCAAAAGCATATCTCAGAATTTTTATGGTAATGCATGCCCGAGAGAAATATCAGTAAGCTGCAATATATATGCGCATACTTTACGCCACTGTCGTTGCAGACTTTATGATTAAAGTTTAAATCAGCTTAGCCGATAAATATATTGGGGGTATACTCATGAGTGAGCCAATAAACCAAATCAGCCAAATTGTAGGATTCGGTAGCTCCCAACCGTTTCAAAACCGCCTTTATACGCACTTTGGTTTTGGAGAAGGCAAAGGTACCAAGCAAACCTCTTCAAAATTCATCGTAGACGATAATACGATTGTGTATGAAAAGTACGATCATCACGGAAAGCTAATCTCCAAAGTACCATGGTCGCACAAATCCATTGGTAAAAAAGCATATTCCAAGGAACCCACGTGATGAGTCGCGCATTCGAAGTTAGCAAACATCGATTGAATGTATTGGCAGAGAGGAAACCAGAAGAGAAAAAAATCGCAGTAAGAAAATACTTGCAGGCATTGAGGTAATTTAATGGAAAAATATGTCATATCTGGCGTTGTAATTCTTCTCGCTTTATTCATACTCAATTGGTTTAAGATCGTTAATATTCCATTGTTAGATATCCCTGATTATACAAAAACTAAGCAGGAGATGATATCCAACTCACAAGATTCAGTAAAACAGCTGGATTAGGAAATCTTGCCCCCTTTTTTTGGATCATGATAAATTACGTTAACATTTTGAATTTTTGCTCATTGCCTCAGCACTATCCTAATTATTCAAGACAAGCCATCTAACCAATACACCCGGTTCGACGTCAACTTTTGATGTCATTGAAATACTATCATGGAAATTTAAAAATTCCAGAAGCTGAATTCATCTTTTTCATATCCAATTCTGAAACTCAAGAAAATTTAAAAAGGTACAGCACAATCTGTGGCATCAAACCATATTTGAATGGAATAATAGATTGGTCATAAAAATCGAATCTTTCTGAAACTATTGGTTTTGATAGGTTTCGTGAGAAACCAGCACCGGCTTACCGTGTCAGATTTTTGTGTTAACCTGCTGAAACCTTAATTTGGCCAAACAACCAAGCAAAAGTCCCGATATTTCCAATTACAAGAGATCAGGCATCAAAAACGCGTGGAATTTAATAAGAATGCACTTGTTACTTTTTTTTGCATTATACCTTAAGTGCCTTTATTCTGGTTACTTCTACTTTTGAAAATCGACAATTTCTCCTATGGCTTCGATTGCGGTTTTGATGTGGGCCTCGGTATTAAAAGGACCGATACCTATGCGAACCGATCCTCCGATTTGAGCGGTACCCATTTGTTCGTGCACAAGAGGCGCGCAATGGAGTCCAGTGCGACAGGCAATATTGTATTCGCCATCCAAAAGGGTGCCCGTATTGAGTGCCTCCATTCCGTCTATATTGAAGCTGATAACACCGATATGATCGATCAGGTCATCCTGACAATGCAGCGAAACACCATCCAGTTTACTGAGGCCGTCCCTTAGCATGCGGGTCAGCCTCATTTCATGATGGTGAATCTGATCGATACCTCTTTCTGCTATCCACTTTAAACCGGCATGCAATCCGGCGATACCCACGATATTGCCAGTACCATACTCAAGCCTGTAAGGATATTCCTCCAGATGCATTCGATCAGCAGAGCGTACTCCTGTCCCACCGGCACGAGTATGCCGGATTTTAACCCCCTCTCTTACATAGAGGCCGCCAATGCCGGTCGGCCCTAACAAGGATTTGTGGCCGGTAAAGGCAACAACATCAACGTGTAATTGCTCAATGTCAATTGGAACCTTGCCAGCGGACTGAGAGGCATCAATAGCAAACGGAACGCCGTAATCGCGGCAGATGCGCCCGATGGCCCCCACAGGTTGAACCGTACCAATCACATTGGAGGCATGGTTGACGATAACCAGCCGGGTATTTGCTTTGATTTTTTGTTTGACATCATCAGGGTCGACAAAACCGTTTGTGTCGAATGGTATGTAGTCGACCTCTACACCGTTAAATTTGTTCTGATGATAAAGGGGCCGGAGGACGGAATTGTGCTCGAGGGTTGTTGTGATGGCGTGATCGCCCTGTTTTAACATACCGAAAATGATAAGGTTAAGGGCGTCGGTGGAGTTATACGAAAAGCATAGACGGTTTGAATCATTGCCGTTAAAAAAGTCGGCAAGCATCTTACGGGTTGTGTCTACCAATGCACCGGTTTCCATGCACAGGTCATATCCGGATCTTCCCGGATTGACCCCGTAGCTCCGGTAAAAAGAGTCCATAAAGGTATATACTTCATCTGGCTTGGGATAGGAGGTTGCGCCATTGTCAAGATAAATCAAGTTTTCCATTAGTGTATCTCCGTGTTTTAACTGAATTGGTCTTATACAGTCTTTAGTTCGGTTGAAAGTTATGAAATGACTAATCGGCTTCTCTATCAAAAAGTCCTTGTCGATGGTTATGACTCTCGATATCAGATTAATATCTCAGGCGTGAATCAATGGTTGGTGATTTGATAGGTTTACAGTATATGACATTTTTGTGGGCTAATTTTTTGT
>JASFJP010000466.1:0-4267 GCA_050121225.1 Desulfobacterales bacterium | reverse complement strand
GGTGGGCTTGAGAGTTCCCAGGGACGTCAGGACCCCGCTGTTTTGATTCATCCTTCTATTGTAAGGAAGGCCGGTTTCTTCTAAAAAATTCAAGATCTCTTCGAAGGCACTCTGGATGTCTTCTTGGGGAAGGCGGGCATAAGGGTGTTGCGGAATATCCTGCACCAGGGCGTCGATCCCGGCCCAGGGATCGGTCCAAACACGTTTTTCATCCACCGGATGTACACCCAATAAATCCAAAAAACCTGTGGCAAAATTAATTTCACCGGTCTGACCTAGCGCGACGCAGGACAGTTCCCGATTGGCCGCAAACAACGTTGCAGCCAGCCCGGCCAGGCCGGCCCCGATGATGCAAACATCATACTTTTTGATCTCAGGATTCGTCATAAACGCGTTGGATACTTTTAGTTGCTATTTCAAAAAAAATCAATTTAACAGCGAACCGCAGGATATCGAATGTCAAAGGGTGGATTCGCTGCGCTAAATCATTCTATAAAACAGACAGAATACATCAATTCGACGTTCGATGTTGGACGTTCGACCTGCCCGCAATGCCCTGAAACGACTGTCAGTATGCCCTGACCTTTCGCTTTTAGTTTGATGATAAGGTTGATCCAACTCTTTATGCATGGCAGGCGGGTGTTCGATGTTCATCAGTTTTTTTCTCGATTAGAGTGGTCGCTTTTCAGACCAGCAGCCGCGCTTAACCTCAAACCCTGAACCCTTCTTGTGGGGTTGTAGCCCGAAGGGCCAAGCCCCAAACCCTTGAACCTCTGAACCCAGAACTATAGACCCTAATCTACAATTCCAATCCAAAAAAGCCGCAATACAGGGCTTCCAGAAGCTCTGCCTGAACCAGTTGTTTGTCCCATAGGGTGGGGTGCTGTCCTTTCCAACGCTGGCTGAGAAAATCTCTGAGATTGGTTAAGCTCTGCTCCGATTCCAATTCGCCTTGATCATACATATAAGAAGTAACCCGTACCCCGCAAAAAGTGCCCTGGCAGGCGCCTTTGCCGATTCTGCTGCGAAGGGCAATGGCTTTGAGGTCCGGTTGGCCGTTTTGCTCACGAATAGAATTGATAATGGCGTCCACGGCGCTTTTGGGGACCATTTCACATTCACAAAGTAATATATCTTCCGGCTCATGATGTTTCAGCCACAATCTGGGGGCCAGACCCGGTTGGGTCCATTTGGCGGGCTGGGATATCGCAAGGGGCTGGGTGCGCGTTAAGCAAGGGCGGGAAACCCCCAGCCGGCGACAGACCAGATCGGCCGTTTTCTCCGCCATTAAACGATAGGTGGTCAGCTTGCCCCCGGAAATCGTCGCAAAGTTTTCAAGGCCGTCTTCGCTGTGATCGATCAGGGCAAAACTTCTACTGATGCTGCGATCATCGGCTACCGATTGCGAACCAACCAGGGGTCTTACGCCGGAGTAAGCCCGAATGTATCGCGTCGTTTGCAAAGCGGGAATCATCTTAACGGCTTCACCCACCATGGTGTCGACTTCTTCGACCGTAGGGTAAACTTGATCCAGATGGTCTATTCGGATTGACGTCGTCCCGAGGATAGATACCGTGCCGCCAGGGACCAGGATGTCGGCACTGGCTGAAGGGCGCAATCGATTAACAACCCGCTCAGTGATTCGGTTGTGGGTGACGATAAGACTCCCCTTGGAGTAAATGATATCGATGGCTGCTCCCGCCAGGGCGGCAACAACACCGGCCCAGGCGCCCGTGGCATTGATGACCTGCTCTGCTTCAATGATGAATTCTTCACCGGTGATGATATTCTGCAAATGCGCAGCCTGGATTTTATGGTTGCTTTTTTCAAACCCCACCACCTTGGTAAAGCGCAGCAATGTGCTGCCCAGCTCCTGGGCCTGGGCCATATTTTCCATCGATAACTTGAAAGGATCAATCGATGCATCCGCCACCATGTAGGCGGCAATTAATTTATCGGAAAGCACGGGCTCGAGCTCCCGGGCCTCTCTAACATCCACGGGCTGCACCTGGATGTTGCATTGGGAACACAGATGGGGGAAATCAGCCACGTATGTTTCATCATCTCCCTCAACCGCAATAAACAGGCCACCGGTGTCCTCGATGCAGTGCGGCGCCAATCTTTTTAAAAGTTCCCCTTCTTGACGGCATTCTTTCGCACTTTCCTGATCGGCAAAGACATAGCGGCCGCCACTATGCAAAAGCCCATGATTGGCACCGGATGCACCGGCGTTGATGTCTCGTCTTTCAACTAAAATGCATTCAACACCGCGCAAAGCCAAATCGCGGGCGATTCCGGTGCCGGTTGCCCCACCGCCGATAATGAGTACCTGAGTGTTCAAAGCTTTAGCCACCTGATGAAATTTTGATACGGATTATCATCTTTATCAAATGCAAGCACCGGACCAAGTCTGTTCTATCTGCAAACAATGCCTCAGAGAAAGTTTGAGAAGATATCTCTGACACACTTCGATTATTATTTCCATAAAAATATTTTCATTTTCCAACATTATCGTCATATTTCTTTCGTAAATTAAAATAATTGTTCGCAAAAATCTAATGAAATTTCTTGATGTATTAAAGAAAGCCGCATGATAACAATGCAGTCAAATTCCAGTAATATTTTGCATCGTTAGGGTGTGCTATCGGTTTACGGCACGAAGCATGCCAGCAAACGTTGAATAATTAAATTATAATGAATCCATATGGTTACGCTTTCAATATTTAGGGAAGAGTTTCGGGCAGAAAAAAATAGAAAAATTCCAACATCGAATTCGAAATTTTTCTAATTTGGAAGGGTTGAGAATTGTGACCATATAAATTATCAATACGATAAGAGTCTGAATTAACAGTATATTGTTATATTTTAGACAGTTGGCATGCAATATGCTAGATCAAACAGCTGAAATCAAATTGGTCAGAACCGCAGCGCGGGCCTTTTTATGCGGGGCAGGACGAAGTCAGAATGCTCAAAGAGGAAGCTGAAGCGCTCAAGGGTGTTCTGAATGCTATTTAATGTCATATGAATAGACTGGAAGCCCAAAGGAAACCGGATGAATAGGCGCCGTCAACAATGGCACTAAAACCCATTGATAGGCAACGGACTGTTGTTTGGCAAATTTAGAGTGGAAAAAGATTGTTCTGTTTTCACTTGCGAAACTCTATAAATGATGCTATCGGGGAAAAATTCAATCTTTCCCGTCTCAAATTAGATGAATTTTTTAAGAGCTGGCTACGGTAGGAATGGAGACACCCCATGGGTATATCGCTGCAGGATGTTGACAAGATTGTGGGCCGAGAAATTCATCTCAAAAATATCAACCTTGAGTTTGAGTCTGGTTCCCGCAATGTGCTACTGGGCCGCACCCTGGCCGGCAAAACTTCCCTGCTGCGGATCATGGCCGGTATCGATCGGCCCTCCCATGGCAAAATTCTGATCGACGGTAAAGACACCACCGGCGTATGGGTGCGCAAACGCAGTGTGGCCATGGTTTATCAGCAATTCATCAATTATCCCTCTCTCACCGTTTATAAAAACATCGCCTCCCCGCTTAAAGTCAGTGGCGTTCCCAAAGCTGAAATTGACCGGCGGGTCCGAGAAACTGCCGAAATGCTGCACATTGATGATTTGCTCGATCGTCTGCCGGCAGAGCTCAGCGGCGGGCAGCAGCAGCGAATCTCTATCGCAAGAGCCCTCGTAAAAGACGCTCAGCTGCTCCTGCTGGATGAACCCCTGGTCAATTTGGATTATAAACTGCGTGAAGAACTGCGCATCGAGCTTCAGGAGATTTTCGAACGGCGCGAGGCCATCGTCGTTTACACCACCACCGAGCCGGCCGAAGCCTTGATGCTGGGGGGTAATGTAGTGGTCCTTGATGAAGGGTGCATTCTGCAAACCGGCGCCACGCCCGATGTCTATCACAATCCCGTGAACACCAAAGTGGCGGAAGTGTTCAGTGACCCCCCCATTAATTACCTACCTTGCACTGTCTATGAAAACATGGCACGGCTGGGTGAAGATATCGAATTTCCGTTGACCAACCATCTGCAATCCTTGCCTGCTGCTCAGTACACTTTTGGTGTCCGCTCCAATCACCTGTCGCTCAACCGAACTAGCACCGAGGACACCGAAATTCGTACAAAAGTCGAATTAACGGAAATCAATGGGTCGGAAACCTTCATTCATGCCAACTTTGGCCACTCTAAGTTGGTGGTTCAGGAAAGCGGTGTGCATCCTCATCGGATGGGCACGGAAATATCGATTTATG
>JASFJP010000465.1:0-4270 GCA_050121225.1 Desulfobacterales bacterium | reverse complement strand
AATCGCAATGTCATGATTGCGACATTCAGCGATAAATTTGACCACACCATCAGTGGAATGCATCTCGCTGGTCAGCAGTGAGGCCATGAACTCCACCGGAAAATGAGTTTTTAAATATGCGGTCTGGTAGGCAATCAGGGCATAAGCGGCACTATGAGATTTGTTGAATCCATATCCTCCGAATTTTTCAATCAGGTCGAATATTTTTTGGGCTTTGTCTTTAGGTAAGCTGTTTTCAATGGCGCCCTGCATAAAGCGTTGGCGATGCTCGGCCATGATTTCAGGAATTTTCTTCCCCATGGCTTTACGTAGATCGTCGGCCTCTGCCATTGAATAGTTGGCCAGAACGCCAGCGATTTTCATAACCTGTTCCTGATAAACGATAACACCGTAGGTCTCTTTCAAAATAGGTTCAAGTTCAGGCACAAGATACTCCACCGCTTTTTTACCATGTTTGCGAGCGACATAATCGTCGATCATTCCGCTTTCCATCGGGCCGGGACGATAAAGAGCGACCAAGGCAATAATATCATCAAACAACTCCGGTCTTAGGCGTACAAGCAAATCTTTCATACCGGAGCTTTCCAGTTGAAATACTCCGGTGGTATCACCGGCAGACAGCAGTCGATAGGTAGCGGCATCGGTCAAATCGATATTTTCCAAATCCGGAGACGTTTTTCGCTGTCGGGTAATCAATGCCAGGGTGTTGGCAATGACGGTCAGGTTGCGCAATCCCAAAAAGTCAAACTTCACCAAACCGATCTTTTCGACGATGTTCATGTCAAATTGAGTCACGACCTCACCCTTCTTCCCACGGTAGAGGGGAAGATAGTCCACCAGAGGCCTGTCGGAAATGACAACCCCGGCAGCGTGTGTAGATGCATGACGCGGAAGCCCTTCTAAAACCCGGCAGATCTGGATCAATTCGGCCACCTTTGGATCATTCCCGGCAAGTTCCATCAAACGGGGCTCCTGCTTTAATGCATTATCCAGGCTGATATTCAGCACATCCGGAACCATTTTGGCGATGGTATCCACTTCACGCAGGGGTATGTCCAAGGCGCGGCCAACATCGCGGATAACCGCGCGGGTTTTTAGCTTTCCAAATGTAATGATCTGGGCCACGTAATCACCGCCGCCATATTTATCAACCACATACTTATAGACGTCCTCGCGACCGTCTATACAAAAATCGACATCAATATCCGGCATGCTCTTGCGGGCCGGGTTAAGAAACCGTTCGAATATCAAGCCATACGCTATCGGGTCTAAATCAGTGATTCCAAGGCTATAGGCTACAAGACTTCCAGCTGCGGATCCTCTGCCAGGTCCGACGGGTATGCCGCTCTTTTTTGCATGGTGAATGAAATCAGAAACAATTAAAAAGTAGCCCGGAAACCCCATATCTTTAATCACCGATATTTCATACTCAAGGCGCTCCTGATAAACTTTAGGATCCGCCTGGGGATTTCTATTTTTTATCCGCTGAAAAATCTGCTCAAATCCTATCCGGACTTTCTTCTCAAAGTACTCGTCGACGCTCTGCTCAGATTCGGTGTCAAATTGGGGGAAATGATAGGATTTAAAATCGAATTCCAGATTACAGCGTTTGGCGATGTCAACGGTATTACTGATTGCATCAGGATATGACTGAAATGCAGCCACCATTTCAGTTTTGGGTTTAAAATACAGCTGATCGGTTCTAAATTTTAACCGCTCGGTATCGTGAATGGTTTTACCGGTTTGAATACACAGCAACACATCATGCGCACGCACATCTTCTTTGTCCAGATAATGACAGTCATTGCTCGCCACCAAGGGAATCGACAGTCGTCGGCTCAGATCCAAAAGCGTTTCGTTAACCCGCTCTTGAATGTCGATACCATTGTTTTGCACCTCCAGATAAAAATTGTTTTCTCCAAAGATTTCCAAATATTCCAGGGCGGCTTGATCCGCCAGATCGATGCGCCCATCTTGAATTCGGCGAGGAATTTCACCGTGCAGGCAGGCTGTAAGTGCAATCAGGCCCCGGCTGTGATCTTTAAGAATTTGTTTATCGATGCGTGGCTTGTAGTAAAACCCTTCAAGCTGAGCAGCGGTAGCCAAATTACAAAGATTGCGATACCCTTCATAATTTTCGGCCAACAGGATCAGATGCGTAAGATTTTTGTTATCTAGAGGTGTTTTGTCAAAGCGGCTTCGAGGAGCCACATATATCTCGATGCCGATAATAGGCTTGATATTGGCTTTGGTCGCTTTTTCGAAAAATTCGACAGCACCGAACATGGTTCCATGATCTGTGGTGGCTACCGCATGCATGCCGAACTCGGTCGCTCGCTGTAGGAGATCGTCGATCCGTATGGCACCATCTAAGAGACTATACTGGGTATGAACATGAAGATGAACAAAGTCAGATACGTCAGACGTCGTCATGGGATAAAAGACCCTTTTATTTACTCATAAACGTTTGATTTTTATTATGACATTGTCTATAGCTGGCGTTCTGCCGCCACTTCTACTCTAGACGGTAATTCGGCGCCTCCTTGGTAATTATCACATCATGAACGTGGCTTTCACGCATACCGGCAGCACTGATTTTCACAAATCGCGCTTTTTCTCTCAGTTCATCAAGGGTTCGGCAGCCGCAGTAACCCATCCCGGCTTTTAATCCGCCGAGAAGCTGAAATATGTTCGCCGCCAGGGAACCACGGTATGGCACCCGGCCGACAATTCCCTCGGGCACTAATTTGTCCTCCTCGGTCTGTTCGGTTTGATAGTAGCGGTCTTTGCTGCCTTTTTTCATGGCCTCAATGGATCCCATACCTCGATAAACTTTGTAACTGCGCCCTTGGAAAAAAACGACCTCGCCCGGACTCTCCTCAGTTCCGGCCAAAAGTCCGCCAATCATGATCGCATGCGCACCCGCTCCAATTGCTTTGGTGATATCACCTGAAAATCGAATGCCACCATCCGCTATCAGAGGAACACCGGTTTTTGTGGCTATCGCGCGACAATTCATGATGGCGGTCATCTGGGGCACGCCGATTCCGGCGACAATTCGGGTCGTACAGATGGACCCCCCGCCGATCCCTACTTTTATGGCGTCAACGCCTCCATTGATAAGATCTTCAGCGCCTTTGGCGGTTCCGACATTGCCAGCAATTAACTCTATTTTTTCAAACGTGCTTTTTAGATTTTTGACAGCATCAATAACATTTCGCGAATGGCCGTGGGATGTATCGATCAGAATCACATCGGCCCCGGCTTTCAGTAGCGCCTCGGCGCGCTCTTCCATATCAGGCCCGACCCCCACGGCGGCTCCCACCCTCAGCCTTCCCATCGAGTCTTTGCAGGCATTCGGAAACTTTTTTATCTTCTCTAAATCTTTGATTGTAATCAACCCGGTTAAGCGGCCGTTTTTATCCACAACCAACAGTTTCTCGATGCGGTGCTTGTGCAACAGCTTTTTAGAATCTTCCAACGTGATTCCCTCGGAAACAGTGATCAGATTATCCTTAGTCATGACCGCCGCGATTTTTTTGTCCAAGTCCGTCTCAAAGCGCAGATCCCTGTTGGTTACAATCCCGACCAGTTGATCCCCTTCGGTAACCGGGACTCCAGAAATGCGATATTGTTCCATTAAGGCTAATACTTCATGAACCTTTTGGTTCGGGTTAATCGTGACCGGATCTACAATCATTCCGCTTTCCGATTTTTTGACTTTATCCACCTCCATGGCCTGGCTTATGATGCTCATGTTGCGGTGGATAAACCCCATACCCCCCTGCCTGGCCATACTAATGGCGGTATCGGCTTCCGTGACCGTATCCATTGCGGCACTGATAACCGGAATGTTGAGGTTTATATTTTTAGTCAGGCGGGTGCTGATATTGACATCTTTCGGCAACACATCCGAATAGTTCGGGATCAATAAGACATCGTCAAATGAATAGGCTTCCTCGGGTGGTATTTTGAGCATTCGGCTCCTCCATTAAGTACTTAAAATTGTATGTAGAATTGATGCATGCATTTAAATCAACTTAGGTTGTTCCGCTTTCGAATGTTTCAAGTAAAAGGACAGGATTCTTGAAGCAGCGAGTTCCTGCGCTCGCCCTTGCCAAGCAGAATAATTCGCTTATTTTCATCAATCATCAATGCTAAATTGTTTGGCATCGAATAGCAAAAGGCAGCATCTTTGGCAATCTTTAATTTGGGGCCTTGACATTCGCTAGGAGCCCGTAATAAAGAATCCACTTCATTGAATCATTGC
>JASFJP010000464.1:0-4271 GCA_050121225.1 Desulfobacterales bacterium | reverse complement strand
TAAAAATGAAACGTACGTATCGTCGTCTTGAATGTGAATGAGCGCCTTATCCGTATATCCAGCCTTATAAAAATGAATTTCTACCATTCCGGAGTTAACTTTACCTCTCTGCGGATACTGTACATCAACAATTCGGAGGTCGTCCGGGAGCTCATATCCGTTTAACGCCTCACTTTCAGTGTCTTCTTGTGACATGGATTGGTTGGTTTCCCACATCCTTCCACTATCTAGATCAAGGTGCAACGTGTAGTTTTTTTGATCTCTGAGAGCGCTCTCCTTTAGTGTCTGCACTTTTCCGATCAGCCAGCGATAGCTTTCCTTGGTGTCGTCCAGGAATGGATTGTATTGCAGCCGGGGTAGGGAAAAAACGAGCATGATGCCGATCAACGAAATCACGACAATTAATTCAATTAGAGTAAAGCCTGCGGGATGTCGGTAGTGGGTTGTCTGTTTTCCAGGGTCAAAACTAATTTTCGATATGGGTTGCATGGACGTCATATTGGAAAAGCATTTTTTATGGAGGTAGTGAACAACGGCCGCAATTATTATTCGATTTCCCAGTTATTGATATCTTTGTCTTCACTCTCACCGCCCGGCACACCGTCCGCTCCGTAAGATATGATGTCAAAATCACTTTTGAGGCCAGGCGAAAGGTATACAAAATCATTCCCCCAGGGGTCGTTAGGGACTTTGCCCTTTTCTAAATAGCCACCATCCTTCCATTTTTTGGGTATTATGCCGCTTTCAGGCTTTTCAACGAGCGCCTGAAGACCCTGTTCAGTGGAGGGATAATTTCCGTTATCGAGCTTGTATAATTTTAAAGCGGTCTCCAGGTTCTGAATGTCCATTCTGGCCTTGACTTGCTTAGCTTCTCCCGGGCGGCTCATGATCTTGGGAGCAACCCACATGGCAAGGATTCCGAGGATGATGATGACGACCATAAGTTCAATCAATGTAAAACCCCGCTTGTTTCTTTTCACATAGTGCCACATTAGCAAAGATACCTCCTTATTACCAAAAAAAGGATATAATTTAGGAGCTAACGAATTAGCTGATTCATCTCAAATATTGGCAGGCATATGGATAACACAATAAAACCCACCATGGTTCCCATCACCAGAATCATGACAGGCTCCAGATACGATGTCAGACGCAGAATGCTTGTCTCAACTTCATTCTCAAACACATCGGCAATTTTGGCCAACATCGTTTCCAGTTCACCACTGTGCTCTCCGACCTGGATCATCTGAATGGATAACTGGGGCAATATACCTCCACCGCCTAATGCTGCCGCGAGCCCCTGGCCTTTTCCAACCTCGATAGCGGCGGTTTCAATGCATTCCGCTATTAACACGTTGCCGGCAATGTTTTTCACAATGTCAAGGGCGATCAGCATCGTAACCCCGTTTTCCAACAACGAGCCGAGTGTGCGTGCAAATCGGGCCACTGCCAATTTTTTGGCTAAAATTCCGACTCCCGGCATTAATAATATCGTTCTATCGATCCAATGGCGGCCTTTCTCTGTTTTTTTGGCCCGGTTATAAAAAACGGCTAGTGCTCCGAGCGCGATAAACACACTCCACCAGTAGGATTTGAAAAAATCACTTAGAAAGATCAATATGCGCGTCGGCGTCGGAAGAACCTGGTTCATCTCGGCGAAAATTGATGTTATGCTGGGTACAATATACGTCAAAAGAACAAATAGTACGATAACGCCAATAATCAGCATAAATATCGGATACGCCAACGCCGTCTGAATCCGGTTCATAAGGGCCTGTTGTTTTTCAGTAATATCTGCCAGACGCTCTAAAACGATTTCAAGTGTACCGGAGGTTTCACCGGCTCGTACCATGTTGACATACAACGGCGAGAAATTTCCGGGATATTTTGAAAGAGCCTGTGCAAAGCTGTTGCCCTCCACGATTGAGTCCTTAATTTGGGCCAGAATCCTTTTAAAACCATGGGATTTAGTTTGGGGAATCAACGCGTCAATAGCCGACACCAGCGGGAACCCGGCGCCGATTAACGTCGCCAATTGTCGGGTCATCATAGCCACCTCAGCGGATTTAATCCGGGTGAAACGGCGGGACAAGGAAAAACCTTTGTGCTCTTTTTTCGGAGCTGTTTCCTGAGTTTCCTTAATAGTCACCGGAAAAATTCCCGATGTCCGCAGTTTCTGGCGGGCTGCCTGAGCACCTTCGGCGTCGATAATACCTGAAGTGGTTTTACCCCTGTTATCCAAGGCGGTGTATTCAAATACAGGCATTTTTGGCTTCCTGGTTAACCAACTAAAATAAAATGAAATATAAAAGGTCGAGAGAGTTAAGATCCTATTTCGGAACTTTACGCCACCCCCCAACACCCAATGATTTAATAGTATTCTGATTTAACATGGTTTTCAACTGAAAATTGAACCGTGTCCGAATCAATTTATGATAACCATTTCGGTTATTTTAAATAATAATATTAATGTCATCGAAGGTAGATGTGTGATTTTATCTATTTAAAAGCAGAAAAAAGTAAACGGAGAAATGGGGTGCGGTGGTAATTCTCATTTTTTCAGTATCGCTTTAGAAGGGTCTACATGAACCACTACGTCCAAGACATCCGGAATCCCGGAAATGATTTGGTCTTTTACGTCATCCGCGATACAATGTCCCTCTCGGACGCTGATGGATCTATCGACAACAATGTGCATATCTACCTGGATAGCTGTACTGATAAAGCGGGTTCTGACCTTATGAATTTCATGAACGCCGTCACATTTTCCAGCAATTTTCAAAATCTTTTTTCGAACTTCCCCGGGTGCCCCGGCATCGATGAGTTCACTGATTCCCGGCCAGATTATTTTCATTGCAGCATGCAATATAAATATCGACACGACGGCAGCACCGACATTGTCTAAAAAAGACCAGGTCGGGAAAAGCATGGCACCGCCCACAGCAATGAGAACCGGCAACGAACTGATCGCATCGGAGCGGTGATGCCAGGCATTGGCGACCAACGCCGGACTCCGGATACGCTTGCCGGCAGCGGCAGTCCAGCGATAAATAATTTCTTTGGTTACAATAGAGATCAACGTTGCGATAAGTGCAATCCAACCCGGCGGCAGTCCAGGCGTTTTGTGCAGGGTTGAAATGGCCTGCCAGCCGATACCCATACCTGCAGCGGCCAACATGATCCCAATGAAAACGGTAATGAGGGTTTCTAAACGCCGATGACCATAGGGATGACATTCATCCGGTGGACGGGACCAGTAATGCGATCCGGCGATCACGGCGATGTCGGTGGCCGTATCTGTGAGGGTGTGGATAGCATCCGCAACGAGTGCTTGACTTCTTCCAAAATACCCGGCGGAAAACTTGATGCCCGCTAGAAGAATATTTGTCAGTAACCCTATCCAGGTTATCTTGCGAACATATTTTCCTCTGCTGGATTTGGTGTCCTCTGATTTCTTAAGGCCGTCTATCAATGGGTCCACTCGATAATCCCTTGTTGATCTTTGAGCTGTATTTGCAGCACACGTTTTCGGATGAAAACTCGTTAAGGTTGCCCTTTATATCATTTTGACATATAAATCCATGGTTCATTTAAAAAATCTATGAGCGAGTTTCACACGTCCGCCAGGCGGGTTACCGTCAACGCCGACGTCACTGACTTGAGCTTTTAGGATAACCACGATAGATCATTTATCCGAGGAGACTAAATCATGCGTATATCATTGATTGCTGCGATGGCGTCTAACCGGGTTATCGGGAGTAAAGGCAACATTCCCTGGAAAATTCCCGGTGAGCAAAAGATGTTTAAAAAAATAACCATCGGACACACGGTGATTATGGGAAGAAAAACGTTTGAGAGCCTTGGCAGGCCTCTTCCCGAACGAACAAATATTATTGTTACCCGTCAAACGGAGTATCTTGCCCCCGGTTGCACAATTGCTCACGATCTTGATCAGGCATTAACCGCATGCGCACATGATGAGGACGAGGCATTTATCTGTGGTGGTGGTCAGCTTTATCATGAAGCACTTCCATTAGCCGATAAAATATATCTTACGATTATACTTAGAGAGATCGCCGGAGACACCTATTTTCCTGAAATTTCTGAAACAGACTTTAGGGTGACAACAACAAACAGAATCGATGGGGTTGAACCATATAACTTTTGTATTTATGAGCGAATCAAATCTTGAGTTTGAAAGGGAGGAGTTATGCCGGAAACCAAAAGCTATCACATGACCAGCGAAGAATTCCGACGTTATGGTCGCAGTG
>JASFJP010000463.1:0-4280 GCA_050121225.1 Desulfobacterales bacterium | reverse complement strand
ACCTTTGGTGTTTCAAAAAATATAAAACAGACTAGGAAAAACGCAAGAGAACTATTCCGCGTTTATCCCCGCGAATTTTGCTGCAAGTTTACTTTCACATCCGTATGATCTATTGAGCGAGGGTATTAGAGGAATCAAGAATAAAGTTCAGTTGTAAAATTAAATTTATTTAATGAATAAAATACAACATAACCTTAAATCAGCCAATAAATTAAATTTAACAAATAATTTCAGTTTTTTACCAATTATCTATTGACTAAATGGCATTTATATTTTACAGGCACATTTGTACAAACGAAAGCAAAATGATGATCTAAATTGCATAAAATGAGACACCGAACAAAAAAATTGACCATATCAACTTTATATATTCTGAACGAAAGTGCTAACTGGACCGGATACATCAATCTGAAGGGAAGCCTAACGTGACTTTCAACCGCAACATGCGAGGTTAAATGATGAAGCGCGCCGGAAAAAACCTCCATATCGTCGAAACCGATACAGCTGTAAGCAGCCAAGAAGACATATCTGCCCTTCCCACCGTAGCTGCTAAAGCAGCAATCACACCCAAAGAGAAACGCGATCTATTTCAAGTCAACCGCGTATCAGAGGCCACAGGGCAGATAGCTAGAAAATCCGTAAGTAAGGAACAGCTTATCAACTTAATAAATTACATCAATTTCCAGGACGGCACGGTTCGTATTAATTTCACCCATGCCAATTATGATAACACCATGAGCATTGAAGCCACTCCGCAACCGTGTCTTGATGATGTTGTTGAGTGTCTGTGGAACAAAAACCGAGCGACCCGCCGAATAACAGAGTCGTTTAAGTTTAAAAACCTTCATATTTCCAGTGGCAAAAAGCTCATAGAAGTAGAGCCGGATCTTATCGAGGTCGACGAACAGGGCATCAGTCTTTTGCTTCCAAATACCTCCTACGAAGTCAACTCACGGAGATATCCACGGTACGCATGCAAGGGCATAACTGCACAACTCATTCAAAACAGTTCCGTTTTTACCGGTACCCTTGTAGACTTTAATGGCATTGCATTCCGCGCAAAATTAAATGCATGCCCACCTCAAACGTTTGAATGGATTAATCCGGAGGATCCGGTCAATGCCATTTTGTCCGACGGACCCGACACTTTGTATTGCGGAGAATGCCGGATAATTCGATATACCCGGGGACAACACGTCCAAGATTTCATTCTGGAGCCATTCAAACAGGAAATACAACGTTTCAAGCAGAAAGAACACCGTAGCGAAAGGTTTCAGTTAACGCCCTCTCCAAATTTAGTATTCCGACATCCATTCACAAAAATACCCATTGATCTAAAAGTCATGGACTTATCTGGATCTGGCTTTTCAGTGGAGGAGGATACTCACACTACAACGCTACTTCCGGGAATGATTATACCCAAATTGGAATTGAGTTTTGCCGGTAGTTACAAGCTTCAATGCAGTGCTCAGGTGGTTTTTCGCAAAACCATAATGGAATCCAATAGCAATAAGTGGATCAAATGCGGTTTGGCAATGTTGGATATGGATATTAAGGATCACCTAAAGCTTATTGCATTGCTGCATCAAACTAAAAATAGGAATTCATATATTTGCAACCATGTGGAACTTGACGCCCTGTGGGATTTCTTTTTTGAAACCGGTTTTATCTATCCCGGCAAATATGCAGCTCTTCAGAAAAATAAGAAGCAGGTAAAAGAAACCTATACCAAGATCTACACTCAAAGCCCCCATATAGCCAGGCATTTCATTTATCAGGATAAAGGCTCTATTCTGGGTCATATGGCCATGCTTCGCTTTTATGAGAATGCCTGGATGATTCATCACCATGCCGCGAGAAAATCCAGTCAGAACAAGGCAGGTTTAATCGTTCTGGACAACATAGGACGGATGATCAATGACTCTCATCGCCTGTACTCTATGCACATGGATTATATAATGTGCTATTTCCGGCCGGAAAATAAATTTCCCAGCCGCGTTTTCGGAGGGGCGGCTAGGAGTATTAACGATCCCAAAGGGTGTTCACTGGACGACTTTGCCTATTTACATTTTACCGCTGGAAATAGAACAGCATCGGTCTTGCCGGAGGATTGGGCAATTTCTTCAGTCATTGAGGAGGATCTCCAGGAGTTGGGGGCCTTTTATGAGCACACTTCCGGGGGGTTGATGCTGAACGCCTTGGATTTAACTCCTGAGAAAGTTGATTGCAACGATCTCAGCCGGGAATTCGGCCGCCTGGGATTGACACGCTTACGCCGTATTTTCACACTGAAAAGAAGCGGTCATCTCAAAGCCGTATTGGTAGCCAATGTATCCAATGTCGGTCTGAATCTTTCTGATTTCACCAACTGTGTCAAGCTTTTCGTTCTGGATCCAAAAGAAATGACCCCAGATATCGTAAATGCGACCATTGCCTGTATCGCTGACATCACCACCAAAGATAACTTTCCGTTACTGATGTACCCGGTCACCGTTGCAGATGAACTGGGAATCGCCTACCCTAAAAAATACGCCCTGTGGGTTTGCAGCCTGCACGTATCGGATGAATATTTCAAGTATCTGAAACGTCTGTTACGATTCATCTAGTGCCTTTGTCAGACCAACGTTCCGATGGCGGTGGTTTTGCCAGCCTTCTTTGGTTATCTATAACGTCTATGCTTTGATTCAAACGCTCTAATATTTTTTAGCATTAAAAAAGAAACATAGCGGTTGTCATAGATTACTATAACCATGGGTGATCATACAAAAGTATCTTCGCCTGTTATTGATCTGGACCAAACCGAACATATTTATGACAACCGGTATAGCACAGTGTACGGAAATGCTCTTGAACGCAATCAAACATTGGGTTTGCAACCGCGACAGGCAATCAAGGGCGTGTAAGTGAATATCCGAGGGTCGCGGAAAAATATCTGGAATTCTTCTAAAAATCCTTCAACTGCATCATCGTATTCCTCAAACGGGTAACCAGACGTTTTACCGGCCATCTCGGCTTTTTTCATAAAATTGAACTTCTCATTTTCTCTCAATTCACCAAAAATAAGGTTATGGGCGGCAAGGCTGACGTCGATATCTTCAAAACCTAAATCGTATAAAAAAGAATACAACTTTATCCCAACATAAGGATCGAAGTTCAATTTTTCCCCCAGATGATCCATAACACCGACCACGGCCTTATCGAGTCGATCGGGCAATCCGAAATAGCGCAGACAGTTGCAATCGAGATCGATCAGGCATAGAATGCCTCCGGGTTTCAAAACGCTGGCTACATTTTTAACAATATCGAAGCTCTCCTCCAAATAGTATTCAAGAACAAAACGAACCCAGATAAAATCATAGTGCTCCAGATCTTCGAGAGGTTCACGGATATCTGCAACCACATACTCGATTCCGTTATCGCTGTATTTGGCCTTAGCATAATCAATGCGTTGAGCCGAAATGTCAACTCCGACAGTGGTTCCTTCCGGCTGGACCAACTTGTTCAGGTGAAATGTGGTTTTGCCGGCGCCGCAGCCTAAATCAGCCACTCGCATTCCGCGCTTTATTCCTGCCCACAAGGCTTGGCTCTTAATCTTTCTGGCATCCGTTTTTACGTCCAGTCGTAGAGCCTCGTCTTCACTTTCCATTAAATATCCGCGTCTCTTTTTCATTCCATCTCCTAATCACATGCATCTGCTACATAAAGATATATAACTATTCGTATTATATTGAGATTTACAAAATAGACCTTCGTTTGTCAATGGTTGTACGGCCAAATTGAAAGAATATTTTTATCATCAATTCGATAATGCTCTTGAAAATGGTCATCACCATTGTTACGTTTGGAAAGTTCAGAGTATCCAGACAAACCGAAGGCAGCAGATCACCGATGTCCGATCAATTTAACCCAGATAACGATGAAAAAGAAGAAAGCTTTGCCACCCTACTAGACAGATATAGTCCGGGTATCAATTCCCAAATTCAGATTGGCGATAAACTTCACACTAAAATCATTTCCATTGGAAAAGACACCGTTTTTGTTGACACCGGAACCAAAATTGACGGTGTTGTGGAAAAGGTGGAGCTGTTGGATGATAACCAGCAAATGACGCTTCAAGAAGGCGATGCGATAGAATTGTACGTGATCAAAGCCAGCGAAGATGAAATTCGCTTGTCTAAGGCAGTATCCGGAATCGGAGGGCGTCAAATGCTGAGAGAAGCATTTGAGAAAGCAATACCGGTGGAAGGCAAGATAAATGAGACATGCAAAGGGGGCTTTCA
>JASFJP010000462.1:0-4280 GCA_050121225.1 Desulfobacterales bacterium | reverse complement strand
TATCAAAAAGAACTCAAGCGTCTGTCGAATATGAATTACTTCCACGACCTTGAACAATATTAGAAGTGGTTTTAAAACCCCATTTTCCCTGCCGCTGGTGCATAATCTCCTATTTTAGAGATAACCTCTATAAGTGGTAGGGACCAGTTGCCGGCAGGCTATCGAAACAGGTGTTACAGCTCTTTGCCAAAGGCACGTGATGCCAAGGCTCGGTTGCGTGGTATGAAGGTATTGTCCGTCATTTCCTTTTGAATGACCCGCTGATAAAGTTTGAACATCTTTATCTCCTGGGATTCGTCCTGATAAAACGCATCCCAGGCGTCATAAAAAAGCTGCTGCAGTTTATCCGGGGACATGTGTTTCGGATAGTAGACGACCTTGTCGGCAGAATAATCATTCCAGTCGTAAGAAAAAATCCTGTCCTGCTTTTTCAAATCATCATAGGCTTTGGTATGCGGGAAAGGCGTCAGCACCGTAAATTCGGCCATATCCAGTTCGATTTCAAGCAGAAAATCAATCAGACCTTTGATATAGTCTTCCGTGTGATGATCCAGTCCCAGAAGGATCGTGCCTTCCACCCCGATGCCGTAATCATGGTAGCGTTTAATGCGGTTGCGGATGTAATCGGAGGTGTCAAACACAGCCTGGTACACATACCACGCGCCTGCCTGGGCGGCCAGATCGAGCACCTCGGGCTTATCCTCGATAGGATGACTGCACCACTTTTTCTTCAATGGGATCATGGCGCGAAACAAATCCATCTCCCATTGAGTATCCTGGGCCAGGGAATTGTCCACGATAAACAGACGGTTGTTGTCGATGCCGGCCATCTCTTCGATGGCCTTTTCGATGGGACGCGGCCTGAATTTTTTCCCGCCCAAATAGGCCACGGCACACGGATAACAGTGAAAACGGCATCCCCGGGAAGCGTGAACCAAATCAACCATCTGGATGCCTTTGTAGTTGTATAGATCCCTTTTGAGGATATCCCGTCGCGCACTGCCCACGGCTTCCATCGGCGGCCGGTCTTCCAGAAAATCGTATTTCGGCTGCAATTTTCCCTGTTTAAAATCCGCCAAAACCTGTGTCATCTTACCTTCGGCCTCACCGATAAAGACCGCGTCCGCATGATTCATGGTTTCCGCGGCATGCAGCATGGTGGCAATGCCGCCAAAGATCACTTTGATCCCTATTTGGCGGTAAGCGTCGGCAATTTCCCAGCCGCGTTTGACCTGCACGGTCAACATCATGGATATCCCGACCAGATCCACCGGGTCATCGAAGTCGATCGGCTCCAGATTTTCATCGATAAACTCCACTTCGACGTCATCCGGCAATGATGCCGCAAAAACAACCGGGCCGTGGGGCGGAAGATGAAATTCGGTTTGCCGCGCAAGCTTTGGCCATTTCGGATAGATCAGCTTAAATTTCATATACGATAAAGATTTTATTCTGCACTGGGAACAACTTTAAAAATATACTCTCCAATGAGGGTACCAAGGTCAGAAGGCAGGCTCCGGTCACTGGCGCCGAAAGTCCAGGCAGCAGCCATAGCGCTATTCGTCGTTGAAAGCACCTTTTTATGAACGACCTCTTCGCTGTCGGCATCTCTCAATTCAAGCAGAACATCCATATAGGAATTTCCTGCAAAGGCCCCTCCCCAGAATCGCGCTTGAGCACCTGCAATTCGCATGTCGACAACCTTCATATCCACAAAAACGCTCTTTCCAGAAAGGCTTTGGTTGATGTCGTCGGTCACCTTTTCATAGATTTTTTTGCTTTTCAATTGCTTAATTATAGATGATTTACAGGTTTCACATGCATCTGGATAGTCTTTCTTAAATTGGTCGGTTGATTTAAAACTTCGGATAACGATATTGTCAAATTTCGCTTCCAACGGCTTCCGCGTCGGGACTAATTCAATAGATGCCAACTGGATTTTTTCAACACCGGGTATGCTTTTGCTTTCGGTGGCGGCTTGTTCTTCGCTCTCACTTATTTGACTTTTATCAGGGCTGCCGGCACATGCTAAAAATGACGTACTGCACACCAAAGCCAAAATGCAAAGACAGGTAATTCGATACGTTTTCATTTTTCTCCCTCCTTAAAATATGCTATGGATTCGAGCATAAATGCCATTTTAAAATACGATGGCATCAATAGAAATGATTAATCACTTCATCAATCAATAAAGAAATTAGACAAAAAAGTATACCTGAATCAGCTAAATTACCGGACGAGAGTTAGGAAGACTATTTGCGAGTTTCAGACCTCCACGAAGCGGGTTATCTTCAAAACCGATATAGCTTAACTGAGCATTCGGGGTAACCGCAGATAAATATTCATGGACTCAATGGAACGGCCTCCACCAAATCCATGATCAACTTATAACCGGCAACACCATGGGCTGTCAATTCGAGCCGATGAGGTATTGCATAACCCTCCTCGATAGGATCTTTTTGGCTGAAAAAAGCGGATACGGTACGATTTAAGCGAAATTGCCGGTTATATTGTCGTATTTGCCAAGTTCTATCCCTATGAATTACTAGGTCAACGATCCACCCATCCGGATTGCGATAACGACAAATGGACGCGCCGTCCTTATCGTTCCCGGCTGCTGCCAAAATGCCTTCAGGCGCGAAAAAGATCAGTTGAATGTCCCTGATGAGACCTTCAGCAAAACCCTGGGAATCAAAAGGGGCAATGGCCCGTTTGACGGTAATCTGCTGGTCATACAAAGCATCGAAGACCACAAATCCTTCAAGGGTCATAATCACACAGCGAGCGGTCCTGATTGATGATGAAATGACAGTCAGCCCCATCAGGAAACCTTTTTTACCGCCGGGTAATGTGGCTTCAATGGAATGCAAAAGCTGCCAGTCGCCGTCCGGAAACGGACCCCGGCACACCCGACCCGTTTGCAGATCAGCCGAATCACCGACCGGATACACCTGCGGAAGGCTGCTGCATGAGAGGAAAAGGCCCAAAGCACTCAAGAGCAAGAAGATACGTTTCATCTGACTTTTCGGAATAAAACGTCGTCCAGCTTCTGGTTGAGAATCACATCTTTAAAAACCAATTTTGTAAACGAATCCTCACTTTCAAAGATCATCACTGATTTTATGACAGCCGGACGATCGGAAAGTAAGACCTCGATGCGCTGGATCAACCTGGCAAAAGATTCGTCCTTGGGCGTCATAATAATCTTGCGACCAGGCTCCAGCCTGGCTGCAAAAGCCGGGTTGTCATCAAAACGCCCGTTGAGCCATTGGATGATTTCCTGAACCACCACCTGCATTGACTGAAGATTGGCCGAAGCATCCTCGACCATGCTCCCGTTTTTTTGAAAAAACCGTCTGGTTTTACCGTTATGCAACAATAATATACTTTGAACAGGATGCTTGTATTCCCACCGCAGCGAATCCGGGCTCTGAAAAAATAGAATCCCTTCGGAAACAAGCGGTCGGGCAAGAATCTTCATGTGCTTTTCCTGGCTAAATGCGGCCCTGACGGACGTCACCGTTCCGGCAGCCTTTTTCAAATCCTCCCGTGAATCCGCCCAACCGAGACACATGAACGCAGCAAATAAAATGGTACTTATTAAAAAATGAGGTTTTTGTGTTTTTTTCATGAATTAAAAGTTTCCAAGCACCAAATTACAGATACCCAGGTTGAGCGCTTCAGCGTTCACGGTTCCCGGTTAAAGTGCTCTAACTGGTCTCCGACAATTATATTACGCGCCAATCAAGTCAAATTCCATGTTTCACCCAATGGGTGAAAGATGCCAGTCCAAACAATTGAGAATAAAATTATTGAAATTAGCATGTTACAACTTTTGAACGTTGAACCCTGAACCTGGAACCGATCACTTTAGGAGATAAAAACCGATAAAAGCCTAAAACATACCTCCGTTTACGGATATCACCTGACCGGTAATATAGGAGGCATCCTCTGAACACAAAAAACGCACCACCCGGGCGACTTCCTGCGGCTTTCCGATCCGAGCCATGGGAATCAGGGCTTTAATATTTTCCACGGGTGCATCTTTTATCATATCGGTCTCGATCAGACCCGGGGCTACCACATTAACACGGATTCCCAACCGGGCGACTTCGGAAGCAACGGATCGGCTGGCACCGATAAGCCCAGCCTTTGCCGCGGAATAGTTCGCCTGCCCTCTGTTTCCGAGAAGACCGGCTACGGAAGCAATCGAGACAATCGCACCGCGTTTAAGCCTGATCATTTTTTCAAGTACGGGTTTGGTAACGTTGTAAAACCCG
>JASFJP010000461.1:0-4281 GCA_050121225.1 Desulfobacterales bacterium | reverse complement strand
ATGAGATTGAACTGATTTTCAATGCTTCATCAAGGCGTTCGATAAGCCAGGGCCGTTCAATGCTCATTATTTCGATGATCGGACGATTCTTTTTCGTTTTGAGAGTAGAACCTTGCATCCCGGTTACTCATCTTATTGTAAAAAAATAATTATGCGTAATGGCTGGCTTACCATTGGGACGGCGATCAGGCGGTACGAAGCCGTACGCCGCCCGGAGCGGAAATCGGCGTTACACGTCCTTTCAGAGCGTCATCCAGCCAAGATATGAGACGAGGCCGCTCCCCGCTGTTCGTAACGATCGCCGGTCGATTCAGCTTGGTTTGGATCAATATCTGTTTAAATTGACCTCCAGGCATAGCGTTCGGGGTCTCTCTATTTTCATGACCCCAAGAGTAAATCATCATGCAGCATTCAGAGAATGTATTTTTTTGGACACCATAATATAGGTTTACATATATATCAATCTTAAAGATTTCATGCCGGAACGGCTTAAACCGCACCATACATTTGCCATGTCTAACCGATAAACCATTTCGCTCGCTGTGCGGCAAAAGTATAAATTAGCATTCGACATCCACGAAAACTCAGATGTTATATTGGTCATGTTTGTTCAAAATTAAGCGGCTACATGGAAGGTGTAAATAGGTCACCATAACCTATAATCTTAGCTTTCTTATAAAAGTGTATAGCGGCTATAAGTCCGCAATCCAGAGAGCAGTCAAAATGATTTCCTTTCGTTAACAAATCCATAATAACTTTACTGGAGAATATTACTTTTGATAATCTCGGTTGAGGAGTTATGGAAAGAAAATGAGGGGGTATTCCTTCTAAGGTTGAAGTGGTGGTTGGCGGTCCACTTCCTCTGTATCGTCTTGAGATTTTGAAAGACCTGATTAGAAAAGCGGCTTTGCGAAAACTCGTAGCCATGAGAAAATCAGTCAGGGACGCTGCATAGGCATTAGTACTTTCGAACCACCATCGGATAACTAACGCTTTGAAATCATGAGAAAAAGGCGAAGAAGTAAAGATCTTCGCCTTTTTGATAGGGATATTATATACAGTTATAACTGTTTAGAATTATAAATAATATTATCGTGGCTGAGGGACCAGGATTCGAACCTGGGTTAACGGGGCCAGAACCCGTCGTCCTGCCGCTAGACGATCCCTCAGTGATTATGTAAGCTGTTAATTACATAGAGAGAAGCGAACAGTCAAGATTTTTTTGGCGCAGGGTTTTGATCGTTGGTAATCAAGAAAGAAGATAAGAAGTTGAGAAAATCTTTGGTTTTGTTTTGAATACCGAACTCCCCACTTTTCAATCTTATAATTTCTAATTATTTCATTTACTTGTCTATCTTGCCCTGTCTTTCTTCCACAAATCGAATCGCTTTTTGCAGCCGAGGGAGTACACGCTCTCTTCCGAGAATGGATACGATTTCGAAGATTCCCGGGCTGGCGGTTCTGCCGGTCAGCGCAACCCGCACCGGTTGGGCAATTTTACCTAATTTCAAACCGGTTTCGTCCATCACTGCTAAAAACACCTTTTCCAGGTTCTTTTCGTTAAAATCTGCTGCTGTCGCAAGTTTCTCGGCGAGCAGCTTTAGCGGCTCCAGGGCTGCCGGCTTAAGAAACTTTTTAGCCGCCTTTTCTTCATAATTAATATCATCCGCATAATAGAACAGGGCCTGCTCGGCCATATCCTCAAGGGTTTTGCTGCGGGGCTGCAAGGTTTCGATAACGCTTTCCGCATAAGAACCTTCCTGGATGGTGACACCGTACTTCTCTAAAAACGGTGTCAAGGGTGCAACCAGTTTGGCCGGCGGCTCGGCCTGAAGATGGTCAGCATTGAGAGCCAGTAATTTTTCCTGATCGAACACTCCAGCAGAGCGGCCGATATGTTCAATATCGAACACGTTAATGAGTTCATCTCGGGAAAAAAATTCCTGATCACCGTGTGACCAGCCCAATCGGACCAGATAATTTAACATGGCGTCTGGCAGAAATCCCATATCCCGGTAATTAATAACGGAAACGGCTCCATGACGCTTGCTGAAACGAGAACGATCGGATCCCAGAACCATGGGAACGTGGCCGAAAACCGGCAGCCGAGCATCCAAGGCTTTATAAATCAAAATTTGCTTGGGCGTGTTCATCACATGATCGTCACCGCGAATCACCGTATTAATGTTCATGGTGACATCATCGATCACTACCGCGAAATTATAGGTGGGGATACCGTCACCGCGCACAATCACAAAATCATCCAATTCATCGTTTTGAAATACGATGTTGCCCTTAATGACATCTTCGACCACTGTGGTGCCGGTGTATGGGGCTTTTAACCGGATCACGGAATTTTTGGTTTTGGAGAGCCCCTTTTCACGGCAGGTTCCATCGTAGCGAGGTTTATCTCCGGTTGCCATTGCTTTTTGTCGCATGTCCTCTACTTCTTCCGGCGTGCAGGTACAATAATAGGCATGCCCGGAATCAATCAGCTTCTGCGAATACTCATGGTAGACATCCAGCCGCTGGGTTTGATAATACGGACCTTCATCCCAGTCTATTCCCAGCCATTCAAGGGCTTCAAAAATGGCATCGATGGCTTCCTGAGTGGATCGTTTTTGGTCGGTATCTTCGATGCGCAGGACGAATTTGCCGTGCATGTGCCGAGCATACAGCCAATTAAACACAGCGGTTCGGGCGTTGCCCAGGTGCAGATAGCCGGTGGGACTCGGAGGAAAACGCGTGATAATTTGCTCCATTTATTTCTCCTGAATACCTAGTTCGTGTCCAGGCGCAAATAGCATCTTTCGGTCCAGGGCAGCGTTTTCACTTTTTTGCCATCCTTGGACGCCGCGCTAAGTCCCGTCTCGGGCGAGATTGCAAAATCGCTTCCCGAATCTCCCATCGGGGAACCAAAATCCACCATCGCCGAATGGACACCAGTTAAAGATAGATTTTTCTTAAAGTTGCATAAACAATAGCGCAGGGAATATAAAGAGTTAAAGCTATCGTGCCTTTGCGTGATATTCAACCAATTACATCGTTTACTCCAAGAATGGACCCCGCAAGTGTTAAAAATTGCCCTGTTGTTTACCCTGCTTGAAAGCCGATGATGCCGCATTTTCGGCGTTGCCAAGGATTCGCGGTAGCCAATTACAGCGTCAACCTTGGACGTCTTGAAATTGCAGCACCCTCAAATTTTGCAACGTTAGAATTTTGCTTGCTATTAGGGTTACGATAGTTTTATATGTTGTCAAATAAACTATTAACTAATTGAATTTAATTTAAATATGGATTATATGGAATTACTTAAAAATGCCTCGTTTATGTAAGTAATTAGCAATAGTCCGGTGTCAAGACAGTTCAGCTTTTAAAGTGGGTCAAATTGAATTTATCAAAAAAAATCCCTTACTTATTGCCTATTATACCGAACCCGTAATCAATGATATTACTTAATTTGACAAATAAAATTAATTGGTTATATTGTAACGCGTTGTGCTTCAAATTGCGGGAGAATTCCATAACATAGATATCGTTCGGTTACAAGTGAGTAGCGTCCATTTTTCGATTGAAAAGACTTGACAATTTTGCGGATTTAAATTACTAGAAGCGCACTTTTCAATTTGAGTAGTTAATAATTTTTTTTATAAAATTTTCAAATAGTTAGGAGATTACTTATGGCAGTACCGAAACGGAAAACCTCTAAATCTAGACGTGACAAGCGACGAACTCACAAGAAATTATCGGCTCCGAATTTGTCAACCTGTCCCGACTGCGGTGAGGCAACGCTTCCGCATCATGCCTGCCCCAGTTGCGGTTCCTACAAGGGCCGCACGGTCATTTCGACAGACGAAGATTAATTCCAATTCTCGATGGCTGTGATACGGCATGCGTTGATTCTCCCACCGTTTACATTTTAATCGCAACATTCCATAAGGAAAAAATCAAATGCCTACAGAACAGGCCTTAGATGATAATCAATTACAAGGGTTGGATTCAGAGTCCTTGCAAATGGTGCTGGATACCATCGGACAGCTCAGAAAACGGTTGCTGACCAAGGAAAAAATATTGCAATTCGACCGTGAGGAAACCTTTCCAGAAGAGACGATTCGCGCCATGCTGGGTCCGGAGATTGGATTACAGCTTTTAATGATTCCGGAGGCCTACGGTGGTTTGGGGGGTGGTGCCCGCGACAGCTGTGCGGTGACCCGTGAAATGGCCAAAATCTGCTTGGGGATTACCACTGCCTTCTTTGCGATTCAGCTCGGTGCCGATCCT
>JASFJP010000460.1:0-4287 GCA_050121225.1 Desulfobacterales bacterium | reverse complement strand
TTTTGGCAGCGGACGCGACTAAAACTTGAGCGGTGAATGGAAGAAGCGGCGCTTCGCTTCACCCATTCACCGTACAGAGCCCCGTTTTCCCCGATTCGCTGCTTCTCTTTAATTTAAACTCCAATGATTTCTTTTATAATATCAGATAATTGTTGACAATATCTTCGAGTATCACCTTCAGTTGGTCCCTCCACCATCACCCGGCAAAGCGGCTGGGTTCCTGAATAACGTACGAGTACCCTCCCCTGTGTCCCCAATTCGGATTCGACGGACTGAATCGCATCAACAATTTCCGGAACGGTTTCGATATCCGGCTTGTTTTGCACCTCCACATTTATTAAAACCTGCGGGTAAACAGTCATTACTTTACTTAAATCAGACAAAGGTTTATTTTCCAATTGCATGGCTTCGATAAGCTTCAGGGCCGTTAAGATACCATCTCCAGTGGTGTGGTAGTCTGCAAATATCATATGACCGGAATCTTCCCCACCGAGAATCGCACCGCAAACCATCATTTTCTGCATGACGTAGCGGTCACCGACCTGAGATGTTTCGTGTCTGATTCCCATACCTTTCAGAGCCGCACCGAGGCCCATATTACTCATTACGGTACTCACGACGACATTGTTTTCCAATATACCCTTTTGTTTCATTGCCTTCGCGCAAATTGCCAGGATGTGGTCACCGGATAAAATTTGTCCTCTTTCATTCACCGCGATCAAGCGGTCACCATCCCCGTCAAAGGCAAGTCCGATATCTGCTTTACGATCTAGTACCTTTTTGATCAGACCTTCTGGATGTTCAGAGCCGCAATGGTGATTGATATTTTTCCCGTTCGGATGAACCGCTATTGATTCGACATCGGCACCCAGTTCGACAAACAACTCCGGCGCAATGCGGTGAGTGGCTCCGTTGGAGCAATCCAAAACAGCTTTTAACTTTAGTAAGGGTTCTTCTGTCTTTATAGCATTTTTTAAAAAAGCGATGTATTTTTCTTTGGCCTTGTCAATATGTTGTACCCTGTCTGTTTTAATTGTATCTTGAGAAACATGACCGGCGGTATCCTCGAGCACCAGTTTTTCGATCTCTGTCTCTTTTTCGTCCGATAACTTAAAGCCATCACCTTTGAAAACTTTAATCCCGTTATCAAAATAGGGATTATGAGAGGCAGAGATCACAATTCCGGCACTCGCATTCATTGAGGATGTTATAAAGGCAATCCCTGGGGTTGGAAATACACCTGTCAAATACACATCTCCCGCTAGGGAGCGAATGCCGGATACAATCGCAGTTTCGAACATATCACCGGATAAACGGGTGTCCTTTCCAACGACTATTTTTGAGCGCCCTTTATCGTCCTTGAAGACCCTGGCAACCGCTCGGCCGACACGCATGGCCATCTCTGCGTTCATGGGATATTTTCCAGCCTTGCCACGAATGCCATCTGTCCCGAATAGTTTTCCCATGTTTTTCATCGTGATATCTAAGAATATATTTTTTGCGCTTCAGTTATGATGTCATCAACAATCCCCTGAAGCCACTGGGTCCCCGTTCTAGAATCGGTTGCCGCAAGTCCCTGTATGACCGCAATGTAATCCTTGCCCGTCCGTTTTATCCCCCGATGAACTGTTTCGAGAAATTTGTCCATAAGGGACGCATCACCTTCCGTTTTTTGCTTTACCTCAAAACATTTCCTCAAATCGGTCCAGCATTCATATAGCTCCCGGCTCTTCTTTGTATAATTGAAGCCGTTTCCCTCTTGACCTGCCCGCGACTCTTTAAGGCACAGCGCTTCCAGCCGTGAAATCCGTTCCTCGATAGCGCTGTTAACGTTCTTTTTAAGGCCTTGAAGCAGCGATTCAGGAAAGCCTTCCGATATAAACAAAGTCCGGACTTTATAATACCATTGCTTTAAGGCGATCAGGTTAGCAATATAGATCGTGTTATTCACTATGATTCTTTTATCGTTGCGGTGCCTGCCGGGAGTAAAGGGGATATTACCCCCCTTCCCTTCCCCACCAAAAATAAGTCGGTCACATCTCGGCTCATCCTTGCGCACGATTGTACCGGCTGCCACTGTAATGCCATAACCCAATCGGCAGGGACCCACCAGTCCTCCCTGTCCGCCGAGAAATGTCGGATTCTGATTTAACATCACGCCCAGAGGGACATCGCCGATTAACGAAGCTGTAGCCTTATCTTGGCTGGGAGTGAAATTAAAATGAATGTATGCGCTACCTACCTCACTGTGATTTTTGCGACTTGTGCCCCCAGCCATCAGGCAATCACAAAAATTAATCAGGCTGCCTAAGGTTACAAAAGGAAAAAGAATGGTGTGTTTCAAGCCAACCGTGTGAGCGATGCTGGCCTGTTCTTCCAAAATTGTGGCTTCTCGAACATGTGATCCCAAACCCGCCTTAGCCTTAGCTAAAAAAGTCGCTTTTTGAAAAAACCCTCCTTTGAGTTCCACATCGGGGCCTATCTGGCAGTTATCCACTGTTACCGGCGATTCGTAACCGATTTTTGACCCCCTGAGAATGAGGGTATCCTCACCCAAAATTTTACATCCGGCGTATATGACCACGCCATCACCGGAAATGCGGTCAATATCCACCTCCGGTCCGATTTCGATACTAGCCGGATTTTCAATTCTAACGCCTTTCTCTATAAGCTGGTCAGTCAGCGACATACCATTCCTCCCATTGAACCCTCACGTATCGGCTTGCAACAGAATATTTGCGTCATTGCGAGAAACGCAACGTCAAGGCAATCAATTTCCCTCAGTATAGACAGTTTTTGATGAAAAGAAAAAAATCAAACGTAGTTCACAACATTGAAGTCCATTTTTATATATGATAAAGATGACTTAGGCAAATAAAAAAGGATTTAAAAATGGTAACTAGATTCGCTAGCCTACTTTGTCTGGGTTATGTCATCAGTTTTACTATGACTCCGGTCGCCCAGGCGATCGATGCCGATGCTCTAGTGAAAGCCGGTTTTGAATACTGGCGGGGAAGCGCTTCTATCGCAACAGTGATGATGACCATTCATCGACCGAATTGGGAACGGGTAATGACGATCAAGACCTGGACTCGCGGCCAAAAGGACAGTCTTTTTTATATTGACGCCCCTCCCAAAGATCATGGCAACGGAACGTTGAAAAAAGGACGGGAAATGTGGATGTACAATCCAAAGGTCAATCGGGTCATAAAGATTCCGCCTTCAATGATGTCCCAGTCGTGGATGGGTTCGGATTTTTCCAACAACGATCTAGCAAAATCCGATAGTCTGTTAATTGACTATGAACATAGCATTGTGGGAACTGACACCCACGCCGGCAAAAAAGTGTATGTGATCAAGTCTATGCCAAAACCCAACGCACCAGTTGTGTGGGGCATGCAAAAGCTGATGATTCGAGAAGATCTCATCTGGTTGAGCCAAGAATACTACGATGAGGATTTAAAATCGGTGAAAACCATGACCGCTTTTGAAATCGGGATGTTGGGTGGTAAACTATTTCCTAAAAAATGGAAAATGCGCAAAGTTGATGAAGCGAATCGTTACACCCAGTTAACTTACAAGAGGTTGGAATTTAAATCGAATTTACCCGACAATCTATTTACGTTAACAAGCTTGAGAAAAGCCAGGAGGTGAAGGCTTGAGCATTGATGTAAAAATGGCCTGGCGCAATATTTGGCGCAATCCCAGACGAACGATATTGACCATCTGTGCTATCGCCTTTGCCAGTCTGTTGTTGGTCTTCATGCTGTCGTTTCAGTTCGGCAGCTACGAAACCATGATCAACACCTCTGTCAAAATCCAAACCGGACACTTGCAAATCCAAGCCGATGAATATCAAAAAAGGAAAAGCATCCGACGGGTGGTCCCCGAACCCCAAAAAATTTCACAACTTTTGGAAACGATACCAAAGATCGAAGCTTACACCTTCAGGGGTCACGCCTTCTCCCTGATTTCTTCTGAAGAGCGCACTTACGGTGTCGCGGTGACCGGAATCGATCCCCAACGGGAAGCAAAGGTTTCCAGGCTGAAATCACTGATTCGGGAAGGACAATTTCTTAGCGAGAGTGATGTGAACCAGGCTCTTGTGGGCAAGCTTCTAGCAAAAAATCTACGTATCACCCCTGGAGATGAAGTAACGGTTCTGGGTCAGGGACGTGACGGCTCCATTGCCGCCACCGTGGTATTGGTAAAAGGCATATACAGCTCCGGCATCGATGAATTTGATCGCGTCTCCATCCATATCCCATTGAAAACATTTCAAGAAAT
>JASFJP010000459.1:0-4293 GCA_050121225.1 Desulfobacterales bacterium | reverse complement strand
TCGGACTCATAAAATTGATGGGACGACATTCCGGGTTCATTGCCGCCACAGCGGTTTTGGCCCAGCAGGATGTCAATTTTGTGCTTATTCCCGAAGTCGACTTTGATATCGAAGGGTCCAACGGCTTGTTGAGCGCGTTGGAAAAGCGTCTGGAGGATCGACGTCATGCCGTAATTGTGGTGGCTGAGGGCGCCGGACAGAAATTTTTCAGCGATGATACCAGCGAAAGGGACGCGTCAGGTAATATAAAACTCAAGGATATCGGGGTTTATTTGAAGGGTGTGATTGCCTCACACTTTAACTCAAGAAAAATTGAGATCTCTGTAAAATACATCGATCCAAGTTATATGATTCGGAGTCTGCCGGCCAACGCCAATGACCGCGTATTCTGTAATTTTCTGGGCCGCAATGCCGTCCATGCCGGTATGAGCGGTAAAACAAACATGCTGATCGGCCATTGGAACAACCAATTTGTCCATGTTCCCATGAAATTGGTCGCCGGTAAGCGAAAGAAAGTGGATCCAAGGGGGAGGTTATGGCGCAGCGCTCTCGAAGCAACCGGTCAGGGATCGTTGAAAAATGAGTGATGAGGTGCTAGTGTTACTAATTAGCTGTGCCTTGCATTGAAAGCGTGAGATAATGAAAGGAGTGTTCCGCTTCTCAACAATATTATTCTGACCGTGGATGAGCTACCTTGTTGAGCTGTAATACATTCTACCAAACACCAATCGAACTTACTCTAATTCAACAAACGTTTTCCCCTTTACCCGCAATAGGTAGAGCCTTCGCAGCACATCGCCATTTTCATCGAAACGCGTCATACCCGTGACTCCCGGATAATCATTCATATTGAGCAACCCATCTCTGATTTCACTGCGGAATCGAATACTGGGTTCACTGACCACCTTGAATAGGATCATAGCGCTATCATACAGTATTGCTTCAATAAACTCTGGCGTTTCCTGATAGGTATTTTCAAATAATTCAACAAAATTCCTAACCCGCGGTGATTTGCTGCCGGCAAAAAAGCCATCCGGCATAATCGCACCTTGTACATACTGGTCGGCTATTTTGATCAAAGATTCGGAATGCCAAAGATTCGTACCCAGAAGATAGACATCTTTAATATCATAATAAGCCAGCTGCGGGATAATCAGGCCGGCCTTTTTAGGCGAATCGGGAATAAAGATGGCATCAAAGTCGACAATCGATTCGGGCTCCTCTTCTTCGTCTGATTCCGCGTTGGCGTTCTCATTGGGATTGTCTTCCGGATTTTCAGACAAAACACCATCGTCTGTCTTGGTTTCGCTAACCACTTGCGGTTTGAGATCATCAGGAATTTCGTAATATAGCCCGACAAGCTTTTTTATTGGATCCGAAAAATCCGTTTGTTTTGGTTCATAGGACTCTGCACCAACGACAACTCCTCCGCTCTCCAGCAGTTGATCCCAAAATAAATTCATAAATGTGGTGCCGTAATTCTCCTCAGGGTATAGTATCGCAAATCGATATAGCCCAAGGGACTCTATCATAAATGTGGTCAAAGCTTGTACTTGCATTTTTGGTGTTATGAAATTTCTAAAAACCTTATCTCCAATTTCAGGGATATTATCCTTTTGAGTGATCGTAACAATTGGTATCCCCATTTCCTGGGCTTTGCGGGCTGCGACATCTACCGCCACAATCGGTCCTAGAATGGCTGCAACTTGATCCCGATATAATTCCTCCAGCGCCAAAATAGTTTTATCCGGGTCGGCACCGGTGTCTTTGACAATGATATTGATGGGCGGATTGTCGCTTTGCGAGCTGAATTGGTCAAGGGCTAACTCTAGCCCTTTCAAGGCGCGGTAACCGAATGTCTGATAAGGACCGCTGAGGGGCAATAAGCAACCGATGGTGTAGCGATTAAAAACAGCATTTTTATTGATTTCCTTAATCAGACTTTCAGCCAGCATTCGATTTTCATGCTGGGGATAGCGGTTGATAAATTCTGACAGAATCGTTATGGCGTCATCATATTTTTCCGCCATGGTATAATTTAAACCCAGCTGAAACATAAGGAAATCCGTCGGCAAATCTGTATCGGGTCGATTTAAAAGGATCGCAACTTCTTCAGAATCTAGCTGAGCAATGCCCTCTTTCAATTTGTCCGCAATAGTATCCCGTTCGAGCTTCGTTGCCATATGCTGGGCGCGGGCATAATAATCGATCGCATCGATTGCAGAGCCCATGGCCATGTATGCATCGCCAATGAGCACACTAATTTTTAACCTATGGGCTCTCGAATCCACGCGTTCCAGCAAAGCGACTCCCTGGTCGATGACAACCTGGTAGTTTCCTTCCTGAAAATAGGTAAACAGGATTTCCACCTGGGCATCCGGCGCAAAGGAACTACTGGGATATTTGGATATGATCTGCTCGTAAGTAGATCGTGCCTTTTCAGAGTCCCCGAGCAACGCGTGAATGATCCCAATTTTCATCAATGCCGCCACTGCCAGGGGTTTATCAGGATATTGCCTGTAGTAGTCCTCGAAACGCGCCAATGCCTTATTATAAGACCGCGATTCAAAAAGCGCTTCGGCGCTGGCAAAACGTTCATCTCCAACCTCGGCGCGACGGGTTTCAGGTGTTACAGATGGTTTGGGCGCACAAGCCCACAACACCAAAATTGAACATAAAATAATAACAATGTGCGTGTACTTCATATTCAGATAAGTCCGATTATACGAATAAATCAATTGCGATTTGAATGGGTGTCGTTTGCTCATGAATAGGATTCAATTTACACCACATTTAAAGATTGTCAAACATTTGTTGCCTCATCTTGGTATCGTCTTTGTATCGAACGAATAATATCGAGACAAGATAGGAAAATTTCGACTAGTTCGGGATCAAAGTGACGACCAGCACCTTCTTCAATTTTAGCAAGCACATCAGATTCATCCCACGCCTCTTTGTATACCCGTTGTGTCGAAAGAGCATCAAAGACATCGGCTATAGCCACAATTCGACCATAAAGTGGTATTTCTTCGGCTTTCTTACCACACGCTTTTCCGTCAAAACAGGAGGATCCCTCCAACGGTTTGCCTGTTTTAACATCCACACGCCCCGGGTAGCCTTCACCGTCCCAGCGTTCATGGTGATTCAAGGCTACCTGGGCGGCAGCTTCATCAAAATCCGATTGCCGATCTAGAAATAGCTGCGCACCGTAGAGCGTGTGTTTTTTCATGATTTCAAATTCATTGGCATCGAAACGCCCAGGTTTCTTTAAAATCAGATCGGATATGGCAACTTTGCCCACGTCATGAAGCATGGATGCCATACGGAGAATGTCGCGGTTCTTGTCAACTTCTTTTTGCGAACAGTTATGTCGAAGTGCCCATTTCTCATAGATTTCAACGGCATATCCTCCCACCCGGTTAACATGCGCCCCGGTCTCTTTAGGATCACGCATTTCGGCCATTTTCATCATGCGCAATAAGATCGCACGTGTCATCTGAGCCCGTGCCAAGGCGACGGCCGCAACGCTGGCAAAATGCATCATCATCTGTTCATCCGAAAAGGTGAAGGGAATGACCTGTCCGCTTTCGCTCTGAGCATTAATAATTTGAAGAATACCCAGCACAGCTCCATTGGATGTTATTAATGGAAGCGTCAAAACCGATCGGGTGACGTAGCGGGTGGCCTCATCGAATTCCTTATCAAAATGATACGGACGAGTCGAATCGATCCGGTACACATCTGACAGGTTTAATGGTTGACCGGTATCGGCCACATATCCCGCAATACTGTTTTTATTTATGGGTACGGTAAAGGTCGAGTAAATCAGTTTTTCTCCCTCGTGCAGGCGTTGTTGGAGGGTTTCATTCTGTGTATAGGTAAAGTATAGCTTGTCCTTATCTCGGATATAGATTGATCCGGCATCCGCGTTCACAAAGCGGCGTGCTTCGGTTAGAATTCGTTCCATCAGAATATCTACGTCCTGAACTCGATTGAGATCAACTCCAAGCCGGGTCAGTGTATCCAACTTTTCCTTCTCGCTTAGCATGACAGATCCTTTTCCAAATGGGAGTATACCAACGAATTTATTGACATCACCTTTAGTCCAAATTTATCATATCCCATTACATTTGAATTGCAATCATAAGTTTTCCAAAGCAAATTTGTCTCAACTTTTCGGCTTATTAGACGATAAAAGGTAATAGGGACGAACTGCATTCAAACTTGTCGAAATTTGCATTACGACCCAGCATATGATAAATATTTATTAAGCGCTAAGATAACCTAGGAGGA
>JASFJP010000458.1:0-4298 GCA_050121225.1 Desulfobacterales bacterium | reverse complement strand
GAATAATTTAATCTAATTAACTAATTTTATTTAAAAAACTGGGATATTAGAAATATAGAGATGACACTGGTGCAGCCGTGGCCATATTTGGTCAAATGGCCATATATGGCCAGCCATGGTAACTTTAGGTCGCATTATGATTGAGGCCCTTTTTCATTGGCAGCCTCTTTTTTCTTAATTGACAAAGCCGCAAAAATCAAGTATAGATAATAAACAAATTTGTTAATTTACTATATTTGATGAAACTAAATGAATTACATAAAATCGACAAATTCTACTTTGGTTACAAAGAGATCGCCAGAGTTCTGGGAATCAGTGAAGCCTCCTCCAAAGTAACAGCAAGTCGTTATACCAAAATGGGAATGTTGCTGCGCATCAAAAAAAATATGTATGTGTTGCGTGAGAGATGGATTGCAGCCGAAAAAGAAGAAAAATTTCTACTCGCCAATCTGGCACAGACACCATCCTATATATCCCTTGGGACTGCGCTAGATTTTTATGAGTTAACGACTCAAATGCAGAGAAATTTTTTTGAATCTGTGGCTCTCAAGAGGACAAAAAGAATCGACGTCAACGGCAATATTTTTCGATATACCAGAATCAGGAATAGACTGTACGATGGATTTAAAAAAGAAAAAGGGTTTTTTATCGCTACCCCTGAAAAAGCACTACTGGATGCGATATATTTGATGTCTTACGGCAGGTATTCCTTGGATCTTTCTGCGATAGATCCAAACAAAATTGATGGGAATGAACTTATTCGATTGAGCAAAAAATTCCCTGTAAGAACTCGTGACAGGTTGAAGAGGCATGGATATCTTTCGGCAGCATGAAATATTTGAGATCGAGGTGCTGGACAGAATGAACAGCATCCGGGCCCTGGATCCTCTCGTCTTTGGCGGAGGGACAATGCTAAGACTCTGCCATGAATTGAACCGGTTCTCAGTAGATTTAGATTTCTGGTTTATAAAAAACGTTGCGCAGCATGAATATTTCGCAAAAATTCAAAGAGAATTTAAGAAGGATTATGAGATCACAGATTCGCAAATGAAGCACCGTACAATTCTGCTGGAATTGCGATCCTACACACATCCAAAGCGACTGAAAATTGAAATACGAAGAGAAGTCAAAGACTGTGATTATCAGGAAAAGATCGCTTTTTCGAAGTTTAGCACACGACAAGTCCTTTTGAAGGCGCATACCCTTAAACAAATGATGCAGAATAAAGTCGCAGCTTTTCTTGACCGTGGAGAGATTAGAGATTGTTTTGACATCGAGTTTCTTCTACGCAGAGGGATAGCACTTCCAGTCAACATCGGTGACGTCGCCGTCGAATTTCGACACAAGCTTTTCGGGTTTAAAGAAAGGGATTTTAAGGTCAAGTTGGGTTCTATCGTTGAAAGTGACACTCGTGAGTATTATGCCACCAATAGATTCAGCTACCTCGAAGAAAAACTGACCTCACTGCTATCAAATTCTCACTAATTAGAATCGCTTAACTCTGTTGCTATCACAGAACAGGACATAGGGAATATAGTCGATTTTTTGTGTAAACCCTGTAGTTGCATAAACAACCTGGCAAAGAACAGGTAATAGTTTGTAATCATAACCCATATCACAGTAAAACCCCTAATTTTAGGATATCACCATTGGTGAATTGGAAGGATGAGGTCGATTTTGCCACGTTGTTTACCTTGCGGGAAAGCCGGAGAACTTCAGATTCTGCGTTGTCAAGGGATTGCGGTAGGCCACTACAGCTTCACCCTTTACGCTCGACTCTGAAGCCCTCCGACTTTTGCAACGTTAGGGTAAAATTGGTCATCATCAACCAGTTCATCGCTTCAGCGACTGCGGAAAAAATGACGGCCTTGCTGACCGAGGAATATCTAAGTGGAGGAGCCACCAAGGCATCACGAAAAAAGTTTCAGGCTGTGCTGGATAAAGTGCCTGATGTGGTACCTGAAAACTATAACAAGCTGTAGCTTTGAGCCAGAGATCGCAGGACAAAAGCCCGAATCTATTGGGAGCCGGAAGCCCTTGAGGCGATAGCGGGTCTGCCCTGCGAAACATTTGTGGCGAAGTAGGGAACCTTTGAACCCCTACGGTTTCCGAATACCCAGTTTGTTCATACGAGCAATTAACGTACCCCGTTTAAGTCCCAATATTTCAGCTGCACTATTTTTACCACTGATTTTCCAATCGGTTTGCTCCAGAACTCGTACGATGTGGTCGAACTCAATGGCTTTCATCGTTTTGAGGGGTGTCGGCAAATCCCTCTGCACCGGCTTCAGTTCTTCCACCAGTCGCAGCTTGGGACCTGATGAGTTGATTACGGCTCTTTCGATCACGTTCTCAAGTTCCCTGACGTTACCGGGCCAGGGGTGATTTTTTAATATATCCATGACACTTGTCGGTATGACGTCTACAGACTTGCCCAGCCTTTTGGACGCTTTTTCCATGAAAAATTCGGCCAGCAGGGGAATGTCATCGACCCGTTCCCGCAATGGCGGCACTGTGAACGGGAAAACATTCAAGCGATAGAAAAGATCCTCCCGGAACTTGCCTTTGCGGACCTGGGTTTCCAGATCGCGATTGGTGGCGGCAATCACCCGAACATCAACTTTGGTGGTCCGGGAGCTTCCCAAACGCTCGAATTCTCCGTCCTGAAGCACTTGAAGCAGCTTGGTCTGTAGCTCTAATGGCAAATCGCCGATCTCATCCAGAAAAATACTGGAACCGTTGGCGACTTCAAACCGGCCAATTTGCCGGTTTTGAGCTCCCGTAAAGGCGCCCTGCTCATGGCCGAACAGCTCGCTCTCGATGAGGTTTGGCGGCAGGGCAGCGCAGTTCACTTTCACCAGAGGCTGCTGCCTGCGCCAACTTATGTTGTGGATGGCGCGGGCGATCAATTCTTTGCCGGTCCCGGTTTCGCCGAGAACCAAAACCGTTGTATCGGTACCGCCGACCTGCTCCACTTTAAAAAGAACGTGTTGTATAACAGGGCTGTTGCCGATGATAGACTCAAAATTGTGCTCCAGCTTGATTTCCTCCTGCAGGTAGGCGGTTTCAGCTTCCAGTTTGTTTTTCAGCTCTTCGATCTCCACATAAGCGTCATGCAGGTCGATTTCTGCCAGTTTACGAGCGGTGATGTCGGCATGGGAAATGATAACGTCGCCCTGGTGTCCGCTGAACCGAGTCACCCGCATTAAAAACCAACGCTTTTCAACTGGCGAATGACAAGGATACTCCAGCACAAATTGTTCCCGGGTGCCGTCCAGCACGGACTGTATCCCTTCCAGTGCCTTCATTGCGAGCTCGTCTCCGCGGTCTGAACTGCGGCGGCAAGTTTCGAGATAGTTGATGCCGGTGCCAATGCGGTCCAATGATCCACCATCATTTTCGCGCGCAAACCGCCGCCAGCTTTCATTGACATTCAGAATCTGGCCTTCGCGATCCAAAACGGCGATGTGAAAATTCAAAGAGTCCAAAGTTGATTGATTGAAATTTTTGCTGTCCACAAGGGCTTGTTCGGACCGCTTGCGGGCCAGCGCATTGGCAAACACTTCGGCCACCAGTCCAAATTGACGCGTCAGACCCTGCGGCCATTTCCGGCGGTGTCTCAACATCGCCATTGTCAGCAGACCCAGTGTCGAGTCACCGGCTGGAAGAGGAATGACAACGGCAGATCGGACACCCTGAGAATTGAAGTATTCTTTTTCCGCCCCGGCCTCAGCAGGCAGCTCGTCAGGATGAGAAAACACCACCATCTCCCCATTGAATATCCGTTGTCTGCCCCAGGTAAGCCGGCTGAAATCAATCTGAGCAGGTGTTCCATCAATATCAGTTTTTGTATATGAATGGGCAGCAATAAGGCTCTGAGTATTTTCAGAAATTTCAAACACACTGACCCGATCCACTTTCAGCAATCTGCCGACATTTTCCAGCTCGTGCTCTATTTGAGGGCCCACCTGATCCGGGGACAGATTTACAAACCGAGCCGAAAGATTCGACAACATCTGCTCAAACCGAAATTGTTGCCGGAGCCGTTTTCGCTGTACCAACAAAAGCGAGATAAAGCCATATCCGAATATAATAAATACAATAGCGGTGATGATTTGCCAGCGGTAAGCTTCCCAGAATGAGGGTGTTTTGAACCGGACAATACTGTCGGAGGGCAGCCGATCCTCGCTGATGCCCCAGCGCTTCAGTTCGCGCCAGTCGAACAGGTTCAGGTGGGTGCCATGACCAGAAATAGGAATATCCGACGGTCTTGCACCTCGCAGAATTTGCAATCCTAT
>JASFJP010000457.1:0-4307 GCA_050121225.1 Desulfobacterales bacterium | reverse complement strand
AACGCATGTCTTGCCGCCAAGGGTTTGCAGCGTCGGCTCAGCCCAGGCTGAGGCTACCAGGATCATCGTCAGGAATGTAACGATTAGAACGCATGAAAGCTTCGATAAAATGACCTGTCTGGATGGTTTCATAATCTCCTCCTTTTTCGGTTTCGGTTTAGGGTTAGTGTTATTCGAATAACGATTTTGCGTCTCAGACTTGATGCCAGGTGGTCAAAGGCAGAATGGGCCGAAGGTGCTAAAGGATGCAGAGGGCATATTCGCTTAAACCAAGTTGAGAAAAGCTAGGGCCATGGGGTTTTAGATAAAAGAATATAACAATAAAGTCAAGTTATTTTTTGATGAAGTTTTAAAAAAAACTGTGAAATCTAATGCCCCAGAATGAGATTTGGAACAATCCGAAAGCCGCGTATCAAACTAAAACTGCCACATGTTTCAAATGGATATCGCTTTCTAATCCACTCATTTTTCGGATTTTAATTCAAGTGAGTCTTCCATTTTATATTTCTTTTTTTTACGATTGCTTAAGGGCCACAGTGCCATGTTTTAAAACCATATTCTGTTTCAATGCTTCTATTGTTCCCAACCTCGCGTCTTCTGGGTTCTGAGGATTGAATTACTATCCTTATTTGAAAGTAGCGAGCACTGCAGCTATGATAGATGTAATCATAGACAAGGTTATTCTATCAAACAAGATGCTGGAATGACCTACCTAATAAAGTTCCTTGCCATTAATTAAATTACCTGGTGACGCGAATTTTATATCTAAAAACTTTTCTAAACCTTTTTCAAAAAGCAACTAAACCCCGCACGCCCTTGTTCGAATGTGTTTGGCAGATACGGGCATAAGGGCTCATGGTTGGCATTAGGCATTAATGTCCAGGAAACCAAGAACCCGTGGGTGCTTTCTTACGGCATTGAATCTTACTTTTTATCAGTATGCTGCAACCAGCGCACGCTGTTGGATCGACATTTAGAGCAGGTGCGTTCCCGGTTGACACTAAATATACTACCCCAATGATATCCGCAGCGCATGCATGCAAATTCGGTTTCTTGCTCTTCGTCGGCCGGCTTGGGGTTGCGTGGTCGGGGTACGCGAGCCTTCACCAAAGCGCTGCGGGTGAGCTCCAATTCTTCCGCGGTTACCGACTGACGCTTTTTCTCCGTTTCTTGCATGATGGTCTGCCAACGCACGCCTTCGGCCGCAGAACACCATTCCAGCAAGAGGCGGTCAGGCCGGATACCAGCCTTTTCAAGACCGTTCCACAATCCATCGACGCGTCGCACTGTGCTGCGGTTAGCGTCGATATAATGGCAGTCAACGTAGTGACAGCCAGACACCAGCACCACGGGTGCACCCTTTTGAAATGAATACCACACAAATTCCGGATTCACACGACCCGAGCACATGGTTCGGATGATGCGGGCATTGGGTGGATAGGCCATGCGGCTAACCCCTGCCGTATCTGCTCCGGCGTAGGAACACCAATTACAGGCAAAAGTAACGATTTTTTTGGGAGAATCTTCTTCCAAGATGGCGTCAATCTGCGCATAAATAGCTTGATCTGAGAAATGACGCATTTCTATGGCGCCGAATTTGCATTCAGCCGCGCAGGTGCCGCATCCAGCACAGGCCGCGCTGATCACTTGGGGAACCTGCTTCTTTTGCCAGGTGATCGCACCAAAAGGACAGACCTTAGCGCATTGTCCGCATTTTGTGCAGGCTTTCTCGTACACGGCCGCAGTGATGGCCTCAACCGCAAACTGGCCCTTGCCCAGGAGGATGGAAGCGTGTGAGCTTGCGGCACTGGCCTGGGTGACACTTTCACGGACGTCTTTGGGGCTCTCTGCAGCTCCGGCAATAAAGACACCTTTTGTCGGTGTATCCACAGGGCGCAATTTCGCATGGGCTTCCTTTAGAAAACCGCTCGGCGATTTGGCAATACTGGTCATCTGCCGGATGACTTCGGTATCGATAGCCGGTGTCGCACCGACTGCCAGCACCAGCATATCAAATTCATGGTTCTCAAGACGTTTTTCGATTGTATTTTCGACCGTCACTAATAAATTGCCGGTAAGGGGATCCTCACGAACCTCACCGGGCAGGCCGCGGACATAGCGCACCCCATGGCCTCTGGTTCGCATCAGAAGCTCTTCAAAACCTTTGCCATAGGCACGCAAGTCAATGTAAAAAACGGTAACATCAGTGTCCGGGTAGTTGTCCATTAGGTACTGGGCGCCCTTAATGGTGTTCATACAGCAAATTGTGGAGCAATAGGGATTACCGCGCTTCTGATCCTGGGTGCGTGACCCGACGCATTGAACAAAACCAATGCGTTGAGGTCTTTTCAAATCACTGGGCCGGCCCAGATGGCCCTCCAACGGCCCACCGGTGGAGATCAAGCGCTCAAATTCGATGCTGGTGACCACGTTCGCATAACGCGTATATCCGTATTCGTCCAGGGCTGTCGGGTCATAGACATCCATTCCGGTGGCAACGATAATCGCCCCGACTTCAATTTCGTGCAGTTCGTCTTCCTGGTCAAAATTAATGCTCTTTTTCTCACAGACTTCAAGACACTTACCGCAAGCAATCGGATTATCACCCAGACAATCATCAGCCGATATGATATAAGCAGAAGGCACGGCCTGGGGAAAAGGAATGTAGATCGCCTTGCGACTACTCAAGCCCATTTGAAATTCGTCGGGTACCACCACCGGGCAGACGGTTGTGCAATCGCCGCAGGTAACACACGCCTCCTCGTCGACATAGCGGGCTTTTTTGCGAATACGAGCTTTGAAATTACCAACATATCCGTTTATATCTTCCAATTCCGAGTTGGTCAGAAGTTCAATTTTGGGATGTCGACCGACATCCATCATCTTGGGACCCAGAATTCAGATGCTGCACTCAATATCCGGATAAACTTTGTCAAGATGGGCCATGATCCCGCCGATAGAGGGTTTTTTTTCAACCAGGTAGACTTGATGTCCCGCCTCCGCCAAATCCAGAGCCGCCTGCATACCTGCCACTCCACCGCCGATAACCAAAGCCGCATCTGTGACCGGAATTTGCTCCTCATCTTGGGGGTAAAGCCACTTCGCCCTTGATACCGATATTTTTACAATGTCTTTGGCTTTGTCCGTGGCTGCTTCACGATCCTGGGTTACCCAAGAGCAGTGTTCGCGGATGTTGGCCATCTCCAGCAGATACGGATTGAGTCCCGCGCCTTGGACGCACTGCCGAAAGATAGGTTCATATGAAGAAGGAGAACAGGATGCAACCACGACGCGATTCAGCCGATTCTCAAAAATTGTCCGCTGGATCTCTTGTTGTCCCGGATCAGAGCACGTGTACTTGTTGCGAACCGATACGACAACATCCGGCAGAGTCTCAGCGAACGCGCGCACTTCCTCGGTGTCCGCAAATCCGGCGATGTTGGAGCCACAATCACAAACAAAAACCCCGATACGCAAGTCTTCTTTAACCAACGTGTTCCTCCTCGTTGTATGGTGGTTTAGACAAAACAGTCTTTTGGGCCAGTATATAGAGAGTATCGAGATAGTTCGGTTTCTTGGTTTCAGGTTTCAGTGTTCAGGTGTCAGGCGTCTAATATGCATAACCTGAAACCTGACACCTGACACCTAACATCTGAAATCGTATCTCCCAAAATCAATCCGCTCTATCCCGCTGCCACATCTCATAATGCTGACCGCGAACTAGTTCTTTTTCTTTCCAGGCTTTCCGATCGCGGACAGCTTGTTCGATGGCATCCTGAAATGCTTGCCGGAATTCATCCGAATCAAACTGTGCTTTGGGGAAAAAGTCAAAAGCCTGAAAATCCTTGAAAGCTTTGCGCTGAGTCTCCATGGTTCCGTACCCGGTGACCATGATGACCCGCGTAAAAGAGAGTCGTTTCCGGATTTCGGCCAACAGGCGCATGCCGTCCTCATTGGCTTCTTCGGTCTCTATCAATCGGATATCCAATATCACCAAATCCAGATCTTTGGTTTCTTGAATATACGCCAATGCCGCATCTTTGGTTCCCGCCGCTTCCACTAAATGGCCCTCTCGCTCCAGCAGGCCACATAACATGTCGCGCCAATCGGCATAATCGTCGACAACTAAAACTTTGCCTCGCATCTTTTTCTCCAATAAACATAAACTGGTTCAGAGTTCACCGTTCAGGGTACCAAGGTTTTGTTTTCTTCTCACTAGCAAATGGTCCCTGATTTCCGACAGGTAGTTCATCAAAGCGAATAATTGATATTAGTCACTGGACGAATATTTCTATTGCAGCTAATAT
>JASFJP010000456.1:0-4307 GCA_050121225.1 Desulfobacterales bacterium | reverse complement strand
CCTTGAGATAATTTTCCTTCAAGGGGATTAGAATAGCCATAAAGAATAATGCCATTGCAATGGGTATAATTAAAAGTTGAATCTGATGGGCGACTGCTGCCAGCCCAGCGAAAAGTACGATATCTCCGAAATAGTTAATGTGACGAGCGTATTTGAATAACCCGCCCGTGTATAAATGGCCGGCGTTTTCTTTCTTTTGTTTCCACGAAAAGCGAAAATATTCAGAAGCCGTATTTAAAAATGATCCTGTAAAAAACAGCAAAATACCGACTATTTCTATCCATCCTACTGGGCCAGTATAATTTCCGCTTTCATACGCAATAAAAGGAAATATCCATGGCATGATGTTCGCAATGACAATTGCCTCGCCCCAATACATTTTGCGCTGAAAGAAGACAAATAAGGTGAATAACAAGCGTAGGAAATAGATGCCCATGCAAGATAGGATGAGGCTGTTCCTTACAATATCTCCGTTTACTTTGTAAGGCTCGAATAATGGCAATATTTTGTCGGAACTGGTGAACATCAGATAGCCAGAAACATATATGGATCCCAGGATTGCTGCCGCAATAAACATTTTAGGCAAGTAAGATTTATCGTGTATGTTTCGGAATATCATATTATCGCATCAAGGTTATTACTCATGCCGGAATGTATGAGTTTTCTATAGAAGGCCATACTACATACTGTGGTGTGATGAAATAATGCGGAACTGAGGACTTCGCTAATGCATCTTCAATTCCCAAACGCAGATATTGACATACCTGAAAAACAGCAAAATCGCAGATATCATTTGGATTTCATAGGGTATTAACTCTTGCACGCGCCCAATACCATCCTGGGAAACGATAAGTAAAAATGAGCATCAATACAAGCACTGGAAAACCTAAAGCTGTGCGGATAATTAAAAAGGTTTCCAGAGGCAGTTTTAGTTGCGATAAGATTAAAATAGTTGCTTTCGTCAGAGAAACAACCGCCCATACAACGGTCAAAATCTTCCATGCTGATCGATATAACCTGACGGGCATTTCAAAATGACTGAGAAATTCCTGAGAACCGAGGCCTGGATTAAGAAGTTCGGCAAAAATTTGAATAAACGGACGGGCAAATAACAAAGAGATAAAAAATAACAACCCCCACAGCACATTGTCAATGGCGGCAGAAGCTAAGTAAAAATCAGGATTCCGAGTGATCAAAGTACCAATTAATTCAATTAAAATTATCGGAATAGCTAACGCTGGAAACAATTCGATACTTCGAGAGCGCCAGTATTTGATTACAAGAAGGCATATGCTCCATCCTATAGCGAGCAGTGCTCCGATCAATGGCTGACCGAGACGGTGCAGCGTATAAAAAATGGCTATCGGCACCAAAGCGCCAAGAATAAGCTGGCGCCAGGGAAAGCGTGACCCTGATATTTGCCAATTATAAAATGTATTTTGTTTATCTACCATCCTTAGGACAACTAAAAAGGTTGCCAATATCTCCTGTTAGCATCAGCTGGTGATAAATTGAGCATACATGGAAAAGTTCAAAAATACAGATAAGTAAGATGGTATAAAAAATATTTAGGGTCTCCAGAAATTTGAGATCACTGCCAATATATGGATTCTGGAAGAATTTCATGTAACATTTGCATATCACATGGTTTTAAGGCCTGCTGACATTATTGGCAGATCCCCGCGCAAGCACCGATTCAAACAATTAACAATATCAGCGTGGTATAAGCATCGCATATTAGTATTTTAATTCAGTTCCTTTACTGTCGGGATTTCACGCTTTTGAATATCTGATATGTAACCATCACCCAATAAATATTTTGCCAGGCGTTTTCCAAGTCCAATGATGGTAGCCGTCGGTGGCAAACCCCAGGCCTCCGGAATGCACGAGCAATCACATACATACAAATTATCGTACTCGGTTTTAAGATTCGAATCAATAAGCTCACCTACTTTTACGGTGCCACCTGGGTGAGCCGCTAAGTAACCGGTTTTAAAAATACTTTTTGCTCCTGCGTTCCTCAGTATTTTCTTGGCTCGCTCATAGCCTCTGATCAATTTTCGCTTTTCATTTTCATCTAATACCTTTCGTATGCCGCCACTATCTGTTAATCTACCACCCAACTCGTCTTTGGCCTTAACCATTATTTGAAGCGTATTGCGGCGTGATAGCATTTTGTCAAATCGGAAAACGCCGGCGGCAAATAATGCACTTGTCGTGAAAGGATGCGACATGTCCGTCATCATGTAGCCTTCGTCAATCAAATGAATTCCGGCCGACATGGGGATTTCATTAAGTGGAACATTTACATCCTTTATTGTTCCCCGTACACCGATTAACGGGTCAAAGAAAAAATTATAGCCAGCTTCTTCCATACCGCTTGCGCGCAAAATAATGGGTGTGCCGATACCGCCGGCCGACACTACAATATTAGGAGCAAAGGCTTTATGGGTCTTTCCTTTTTTTCTAAATTCAACACCGACAGCTGTTTTATCTTCTATGATAACCTTGGTTACCTTGGCTTTTTCAACCAATTCTGCACCATGGGCAATGGCTTCATCAATGTACATCCTGGCACTCCACTTCACCCCGTGCGGATCTCCATAATGACCAAATGAATATTCCGGTTTCCACCGGTCTTGAAACATGAACTTGTCCAGCTTCTGCCAATTGTATCCGAGATCCTGAGCACTTTCCATGATTCTCATTGCCATGGGTCCTATCATTTCATCTTTAAGCGGCGCAATCGGCAGCTCGCTTCGCATTTCTTCAACTTCTTCGGTGATATCGATTCCGTGGGATTTAAGCATCTCGACGGGTGCCGGATAGCACGTCGCATAGTAGTGTACCGAGCTTCCACCGCAGGTGATGCCTCTTACCATTCCGAGCAATTGACGGGTAAATAGCATACTTCTGCCAGGATACAGAAGCGTTTTCACTCCGTACCACAAACTTCCCGTTAAGGGGTCGTTATCCCCCCACTCTAAAATGCACACTTTCTTTTTTCTCTGTGATAATTCTTTGGCCACCGTTGCACCACCGGGTCCGGAGCCGACAATTATGAATTCTATATCTTTCTTGATGGGCATAACGTAAACTCCTTTTCCAAGATAAAGTGCAAAAGATATGTATTTTATATCACTAGAGTGCTTCCAGCGACTAAAATACATGCTTTTGGTAGAAATAAGAATATTAAAGCTTACGGGTCGGCTAAAGGGATCACGAAGGTTCCTGATTGAAGGCTCGAAACCTGAAACATACTGAGCCGATCTGAAGCCGGTCACCGTGTTGAAGAATCGCGCGGTCAACCGGCTTATTATTTACCTTTGTGCCAGACGTGCTGCCAAAGTCAATCAGTGTAAACCTATACTTTGTCCGGCTTTCAGAATCGATAGGTTCAATGTGAATTCTGCAGTGGCTCCTTGAGATATAGTAGTCGTCAAGCACGATATCGCAGTCACGGCTGCGCCCGATAGTTAGGCTTGTCATGCGTTTTGTCAACTTGAATGAGCGACCCTGGTCCGCCCCCAATTCAACTTCTAAGATCCCTATCGGTTCGTCCCCCGGTAGAAGTGCAAACGCAGGCTTTTCAGACTTGTCTTCATTACTGAGCCTTGTGAACTCACGGACAGCGGCTATGAGGTTCGCCAATCCTTCGTGGTTTTGGCGGCCGTGCCACCCAACCAAGTTGGCGGACTGTATCGTCCGGAAGCGCAGAGGTAAACTCACGGTGCTGATAAGTGCCGGCGCAAGCACACCTCGTTCAGCACCAACCGCCGCCTCGCTCCGGACCCATCCAGAAGCCACTGAAGCTGTTGACCATAAAACTACGACGCAACTGGCCCGCAAAAGCTCCTTTTCGATAAAGCTTTCCCAGGTATCCCCAACAGGAATCTCTCTATCCCAAAAGACTGAGAGGTTCTCCCCATGGAGGTATTCCGCTAGCAGCCTGGCAATGGGATAATCTTCTCTTGCATAGCTGATAAAAACGTCACTCATTATGATACCAATTTGGTAACCCATTAAAAAAATCAAAAATTTTTGAATTGGCTGTTTTAACGATTAATCTGATGATAGGGCTATTAGCAAACTTGGAGAGTCAATTAACCTCCTTATAAAGTTCAAGCTGATGTGCGACCGCTCGACTAGCGAAGACCGCTACATTCGCTATTCCTGATATCTCGCGGGTGGCTGAAGAAGCAGATATGCCCGGGGTATCATAGCGTTGTGTATTTCAACCTCTGTAGTTATTTTCGTTGATATAATCCGATCAATTTCGCCTTTGCAATAATATGGCCTTCCATAGC
>JASFJP010000455.1:0-4321 GCA_050121225.1 Desulfobacterales bacterium | reverse complement strand
TGCCGCCGCCAATCCCCTGACCTCAGGAGATTCACCGGCGGTCGTGGTATCCGCCGGCCAGCCGGCTTTTAGCTTAAACTGGAGATTTTCCCACTCGTAGGCATACACCTCGTTGCTGTTTCCGTACACCAATTCGGGGATGCCATCGCCTTCCAGGTCGACGACAACATGGGGTGCATAGATCCGTCCGTTGCCGCCGTCAACTTTGTCAAGCAGGGTGCCATCGCTGTCGTAAACATACACTGAATAGTAGGCGGCGATCAGCTCCTTGCGGCCATCATCATCTAAATCCACGATCACAGGGGATGCGTACCAACTTGTCTGCGCGGGCAAATTCATTACAAACTGCGGTCTCTCAACTTCACCCGATGATTCACCCGCAGCACACACGGGATTACGTTCACCTCCGGTGGCGCTGCCGATTGACGGAGAATCGGGAGGAGCGGAAGAGTCGGAAGAGCCGATTGTTTGATTAGAATTATCGGATTTACCAGAAGATGAACCGCTATCCCAACAACAACAAAGGATAGTGCTCAACAACGCAATAAATAGACAAACAAAGAAATCTTTTTTTTTCATTAGGATAAACCTTCGTCATGATGTTATTTCACAGCTTTGACTGATAGCGGATATGCTGAGTCATCACAAGGTATCCTAGCAAATATTGTGCACAAGGAGATTTTATATATATTATCGGTTGGTTATGTAAATATACAGATGTTTTTAGCGGTGGGAATATTTACCTTTTAATGCACTGCGTGTTTACTTTTGGATAAATGTCGATGCTCGAAAGCAATATCTAGGACATATCAATTACATTTCCCAGATTCTTTGCTTCCGCCTCTGCTAAAACCGCCGCGGCAGCGACGGCATCCTGAACGGCTACGCCAACAGTTTTGAAGAAAGTAATTTCTTCCTGCGAACGGCGACCGGGTTTGGCCCCGTTGATGATCTCACCAATTTCGGCATCGATGGTAGCTTTGGGAATAATTAAATCTCCAGCCTCTTCGAGACAGGCCTCGCGGGAGTCAACCACGATTGTAGAACGCTGTACGGTTACGGCATCAATTTCCTGACTGTCAGGAGAAAACGAACCCATGCCGGTGATATGGGTTCCCGCTTTGAGGTCATGGCCGTCGAATACCGGGGTTGAAGACGTCGTGGCCGCAATCACAATATCTGCATCCTGGACGGCTTCCTTCGGGCTCGAAACGATAAAGACTTCGGGCGGATTGGGCCAGGTGCCCACCTCTTCGGCAAGTTTTTGAGCGTTGCTTTCAGAAATGTCATAAAGATATACTCTTTGGATGTCACGAACAGCCAGAACTGCCTGCAACTGGGTTCTTGCTTGGACGCCGGCACCAAATAGTGCCGCTGAATGCGAATCTTCGCGAGACAATAATTGAGCGGCCAAACCTCCTGCTGCCCCCGTACGAATGGCAGTCAAACTGGTACCTTCCATAATCGCCAAAGGTATACCCGTTAGCGGATTCAAAGCGATCACCGTTGCTGAAATCGTCGGCAGGTTCAATTTGGGATTGTCCGGGTAAATGGAGACAATTTTAACAGCCATATTCTGGCTTTCGTGAAGGTGAACCGGCATCAGCAGGGTTATTCCGTTGTCTGAATCAAGCCGCCCCCTGAGCGGTACGGTAGTTTTCCCAGCTGAATATTCACCAAAAGCGTGTTTCATGGCCTCAATTGCTTTTGGCATGGGCAACGCGTCTTTGACTTCATTGGCTGTAAGAATTCTGACGTTCATACCATCTCCTTTCAGCAGTTTTAGGTTCGCACCTGAATTTTGCATGCAAATTAGTCACCGGCAAGTGTTCTGAAGGGTACAGGTTTGACGGGTATACGTGGTGTAAAATATTCGCGTTCGCTGGTTTTCCCCGACAGATTCCACAATAATTCGTTTATTACCTGTCCACAGAATCTTCCTTGGCAATGTCCCATTCCGAGACGGGTTCTTCTTTTGATGTCATTGACGTCTGCGGCACCGTTGGAGATTGACTTTTTGATATCTGCAAATGTCACCTCTTCACAGCGACAGATGGTGGTGTCGTCTGAAATGTTATCAAATATCCCAGGCCTTGGCGCGGAGATCATGTCAATTGCTCTCCCAAATCGAATAGCCCGGTTTAATTTCTTTTGAAGCGTTGGTGTGTGTTGCTTAGCCTGGTCTCTTTGAATTCTTCCAAGTTGTGCACAGGCTTCAATTCCTGCTTGTCTACCTTCATCAATAGCGGCCTGATACCCCTTAATTTGAATCTCGTCGCCGGCAACAAACACCCCGGGAATGGTAGTTTCCATGCGGTCATTGCGTATCACGCGCCAATAGCCCAATTGATCGTCATAGACATGTCGACAACCACATTGCCGGGTTAATTCATTGGATGGAATCAGACCATAACCAACGGCGATCACATCAGCTTCAATTTCTTTTTCTGTTCCCTGAATCGGTCTCCAGTTTGCATCAACTTTGGTGATAATGGCTTTGTTTGCCTTCTTATCCCCCATGGCACGGGAAACGATGCACGAGCTGAAAAGCGGTATGCCTACTGATTTGATCTTCAAGAGGTAATTCAATCCCTGCCTGAGACGCAACAGTCCGGCCCCCGTCAGAAGCTGAACGCTTTTAGCGACAACATCCCTGATCGTAGATGCTTCCACAAACGCACTTATAGAGGCGCCAGCTTTAATTAGATTTTGGGCAAGTGCGAGCTGCAGGAGACCACTTCCGGCAATCAGAAACTTCTGACCTGGAATTACCTTTTTCTTTATCAAGGAATTCAACCCACCGACGGGAAAAACACCCGGCAATGTCCACCCCGGAAATGGGATGATACGTTCCAAGGCTCCGGTTGCCATAATGAGCTTTTGGCTGCGAATACGCTTTTGCGGCCGGATAGATTTATTTTCGGTATTGAGATAAACTGTCTTTTGGTCGTCAACTTGCCAGACTTCAGTGCGAAGATAGACGGTCACCTTATCTTCTACTTGATTAAATTCATTTAGAAGCTGAAATCCAATGCGTTCCTCAATTTTGTCCGTATGATCAATCTGCAGACCACCTTCTCCCGAGGACAAGACTTTTCCGCCCAGGCTTCGGTTTTCATCGATGATGACGACGGATACTCCCCTGCCGGCCGCCTCAATGGCCGCTGCTATACCGGCGGGACCACCGCCAATTATGACCAGGTCAGCTTCTTTCATCTTCGAGTCTTATATCAGCATCTTTCTGGGTTTTAACTTTGCATCCCGCAGTTACCGGTGTCAAACAAGCACGCACATTCGGAAAACCATTAACGATTATGCGACATTCATAACAAATACCCATATTGCAGTAGATTCCGCGAGGTTCATTCTTCCTTGTCCAGCGGAAAATTTGAATATCGTTGGCCAACAATGCCTCTGCAATGGTCTGTCCCTTAACAGCCTTGATTACTTTACCGTCGATCTCTATATCAATGATATCAGAGTTATTCATTTTTATTCCCGGAAATAAAGCCTGTTTCTGCTGTAGCAAATCGATTCAACCGAAGCGGTTCCACTGAAACCTCAGTGGATTCTTGGCAAATCATCTGTGAAATTAGTTTTCCGGTGATTAAGGAAAGACCAATACCGTCTCCTTCGTGTCCCGCGGCTACATAAAAACCCGGTATATCTGTTTCGGATATAATCGGGAAGTGATCGGGTGTATAGGGTCGCAGTCCGGCATAACTACGAATCATTCGGATGTCTTTGATAACAGGAAAGAATCGGATCGCCCTCTGCGCGATGGCACGCATTACGCTGAGATCCGATGATGTATCCGTACCCACAAACTGTCGGCTGCTTCCGATGAGAAAATTTTGAGCGTCGGTGGGCTCAAAAACCAGTGCCACCCCATATTTTTCCATTTCCGGTGTCGTATTGCGGGTGTAACTTCCGGTTCCGAATTTGGCCATCATATAGCCAAATTCCATTACTTTGCGCCTGGCAACCGTGGTGGTGCGCTCGGCAACAAGCAGCTGTCCTTTTCGAGGCTTAATCGGAATGTCCAGTCCAACCATTTGACCGATTTGCGGTGCCCATACCCCGGCCGCATTAACGACCATAGGTGTATTAATGGTTCCATTGTCGGTGATCACGCACTCGATTTGTTTTTTGTTGTCCAGCTTTATGTTTGTTACCGTTGAGTAGGTTAGGATTGTGCCGCCATGTTTTTTGACACCCTGACAAAGTCCTTGTGCAAGGGACATGGGGCATAGAGAACCATCACAAGCGGTTTCCATTCCGCCGACGACATCGGGTGCCAGATAGGGTTCATCCTTATGGA
>JASFJP010000454.1:0-4325 GCA_050121225.1 Desulfobacterales bacterium | reverse complement strand
TTCAGATTCGACCGACGCGAGATTCAAAGTTTATTATAACCTGGAACTATTTTGACAAACAAATCTATTACTTCGGAACTATAGAAGATCTTGTCTTTGAGGCCGTTATGATTCCAAGCTGTTCCTGGTGGAATCCGCATGTTCCCAAGGAGAAATTTGCTTACGTGCTTCAGCACGAACAGATACATTTTGCGCTGATGGAGCTTGCCGCCAGAAAACTAACCCATGAGGCGAGAGCGTTAACGAAAAAATTCGTTGCTATTCGAACGACCCACAAAGACGCGCAGAGTGAGATTTTGGCAACGATCGAAGATATGATTCGATCTGCTTCTGAGGACAGCTTAAAAGAGCATACCGCATTCGATCAAGACACATCGCTGCACTTTGATCCTGAGAAACAGCGGCAGTGGTTGGACTTGGTTGAAGAACAACTTCTAAGAACAGCACCCAATAAAAGAAGGACATCGGTTCCATAGCTCAGAGGCAAATTATGTGATTCGAAGACATCCTTTCAATTTCAGGGTTAAAAGAATGTCTACGAATCACAATTTTTTTGAGCTTCTATGTAATTTTGGTGATAACCAAGGTGACATCATCAGCTTTTTCCAGCGGATGGCAAAAACTGTCAACCTGTTTGATGACCGCTTCTGTAATGTCTTTTGCCGGCCGGCTGGCATTCTCACGAATAATAGCTTTATAGCGTTCTTTGCCAAACATCTCTCCTGTTTGATTTTGGGCCTCCCAAATACCATCGGTTCCCATCATGACAATTTGACCCGGTACAATCTTCTTGTCAAATTTTTGATAAGTCGCCGTCACGGATACGCCTAACGGCAACGCATTGCCATTGCCGGTAAGTTCTTCAAATTTGCCACTTTCGCAGTCATAGATCATTGCCGGATCATGCCCGGCGTTAACCCAATGAATGATCTGATTGTCACGGTCAATCTCACAAATAAACAGCGTCATAAAACGCCCAGATTCTTCGACATCCCGGGTCAGCTGTCGGTTTACGTCAGCGACCACCTGATCGAGATCACCCGATCTCGAGAAACGCTGCCGCAGAAAAGCCCGCGCCGTGGTCATGAGCAATGCCGATGGGATGCCGTGATCGGCGACATCGCCAACCACAACGCAAATCTTTTTCTGACTGCTTTCCTCGGTCAATAGATAGTCGTAATAATCACCTCCGGTTTCTTCACAGTAGATGCTGGTGCCCGCAATATCCAGGCCTTCAATTCCGGGATTTTTGTTGGGAAGCAAATTTTGCTGGACTTCCATGGCGATATCCAAAGACTGCTGCAGGCGCTGACGTTCCTTAAGTCCAACGGTCATTTCATTAATGACGTCGCCGGTGTAGCCGATTTCATCATTGGTTGTTACCTGAACTTTTTTATCAAAGCGACCGTTTCTGACCCATCTCAAGGTCTGAATGATCTCTTTGAAAGGAATCGATAAATTCCTGGTAAGCAGTATCGTTAGAAAAATGCCAATCGTTAAAAAAATAAAAGCATTGGTAAATATGGCGGAACGCAGTTGTTGGATGGCTGTGCTCAAATTTGGCTGGGTGCTTGTGATTCTATGCAGAATCAGCATTATGGTCATGAGCGGAATCAGATTACAGGCAAACAGGAACGCAACCAGTCGCGTTCGGATTCGAATGCGTAACGTCTGGGGTACGGTGGTAAGGCCCCCATTTGGAAAAAAAAGGGGCGCCAGCTTTTTCTGCAAAATATGTTCCAGCATGAAAAAAGCAACGGTAATAGTGATTACGCCGGTGATGAGTGAATTGTACAAGGTGCGCGGAACCATATTTAATTCAGGTCCATAGGCCCAATGAATGAGTGGATAAATAGTGGCGGCCAGAAGCCACATGCTAAAACTCAGGGCGATGAGAACGAAAGGCTCATTTAGCAGCCGCTGCCGGGCCGTTGTTTCAAGATCCTGGGAAATAGGGGCCTTGTTGAATAGTAGATTTAAGTAGCGTCGAATCGGCATTTCATAAAACAGAGTCATCACCGTAACAAAGGAAAATGCAAATGGGGTAAAGAGCGCATCCACCCAATAGGGTATAGGTTGTTGCCACATCTGTCTATCCACTGGAAATCCTTCAGCAACATATAACATTGCGTTGACGAAAAATACGCCGACAAAGTTGGCCAAAGCATTGGCCGCCAGCATCTCGTTTTTAAGGTGAAAGTGTTTAAATTTTGTCATGGTGGATAACTCCAGAAACGATAAAATAATATAAAAAGGACATGTGTTTCTTATTGAATTTGATTTGACAGAAAGAAACGCTACATTTCTTGAATACGGTGGAGTAAGTCGAAAATATAATAGTTTCGGATTACAATCAAATCAAGGAGAAATCAAAGCTGGCGCATCAATTCAGCCGTATTGAACCTTCAAAAATGTCGGATACTGTAAACGCAGATTAGATATTGAAGTTCGATATGCAATCTGCATATTTCCTTAATTTCAGGAGCAGGCACGAAGTCTCCTATTTTGACTGTTTAGCGGAGGCATAAAGCCTTTGTTTGAACCCAGCGTCCCGTCGCTGATTGGCCGAGTGCGAAGGATATAACAAGCGAAAATCTCAAAAAGTCAAGGAACACATATGTTTTCATGCAATAATTTTGGACTTTTAGAATATAGGACTATATTTTCATAACCGTCTCCACCGCCCTTCACTTTTTATTGCTCCCGTGATGATAGTAAGCTATACAAGGCGCTTATGGGTTGCATCCCTGAAAATTTTTAAGAGAAGGAGGGAGGAAGAATGGCGACATTGCAAGATGGAGTAAAGATAAACGGCATGCGACTTCGCAACAGGATTGCCATGCCGCCGCTGACCACTAACTACGGCAGCCCGGAAGGCATTGTCACAGAGGATATTATTAAGTTTTACAGAGAACGGTCAAAAGATGTAGGCCTTGTCATCGTGGAGGCCAGCGCCGTGCGGAGTGACGGTCGTATACTGCAGGGCAGTCTGGGGCTTTGGGAGGATTGGCAGGTGGCCGGTATGGCAAGTCTTGCTGCTTCGATCAAGAAATTGGGTGCTGCTGCGGTGGTTCAGATCAGCCACGCCGGGGCCCGCTGTTTTCCAGCCGGGGGGGAGCTGCAGGGGGCTTCACCTTCGGGTTTTGCGTTCAGGCCCGATGTGGCACCGCTCACCATGGACGCTGCCCAGATCGATCAAATGGTCGCCGATTTTGCAGCGGCCTCGGGTCGTGCGGCTGAGGCCGGATTTGACGGGGTGGAGATACACGGCGCTCATTTTTATGTTATCAGCCAGTTCCTTTCGCCATTGACCAATCAACGCAATGACCGTTATGGGGGCAACGCCCGCGCGCGGGCCACATTTGCACTGGAGGTGGTCAAATCCATAAGGGAGAGGCTCGGAAAAAGCTATCCCATTCTCTTCCGTCTTAATGCGGTTGAAAAAGTGGAGGGCGGCCAGACGCTAGAAGATGCCCTGGTGGTGAGCCAACTTCTGGCCAGCGAGGGTGTGGACGCTCTGGATGTCTCCCTAATCGCCAATAGTTCCTGGAAAGAAATTGAAGACCAGCGCTTCCTCGTTGCCAGCTCCGCCTTTCCAAAGGACCAGCCGGCCGGAGCGAATGTCTCGCCGACCGCGGCGGTCAAGGGGGCGACTGGCCTTCCCGTTATTGCGGTCGGCAAACTCGGAGAGGGAAACGTGGCCGCCGAATCGGTGGGTGACTTGCCGATCGATATCGTCGCCATCGGGCGCCAGATGATTGCCGATCCGGATGCGGCCGGAAAGATCCTGGCCGGAAATGGCGACCGGATCGTTCGCTGTGATGAGTGCATGACATGCTTTGCCACCATCGGACGTGGCAAACCCATGGGCTGTAAGGTGAACCGGAACCTTCCCGGATCACGTCGTTCTGCCTAATAGCCATCTCAAAAAGAGGATTTTGGTTCAAGATCTCGGCGGGGCCACATGTTAAACAGGAGGAATACTTCATTATTTCGAGGAATTAAAACGAGGCACCAACAAAGATATTGGGCCAAAAGACTTTTTTGTGATAGCTTCTATGATATACAAACTCACACTTCGGCCGAATTTTGGATATCGGCTATCACAGAAATAAATTCGGATAGCCGATTTTTTTCAGATTGGCATTCCTTAATTATCAATTCAGATTCTTTAGATTTCCCCGTCCATATACAATTAATTCGAATCCATCCTAAATTGTGTCGTTAGGCACGATATGAGCCCAGTTTAGCTATGTCGAGACAATTTAATTCCCTTCTTTTAGTTTTTTATATTATTCCCGGAAAAATATAAAAACTCCATCTAA
>JASFJP010000453.1:0-4326 GCA_050121225.1 Desulfobacterales bacterium | reverse complement strand
CTGGCACGCGTCCAGGTGATTGCCGCCTATCCGATAACACCCCAAACCCACATCGTCGAAGCCTTATCAGAATATTGTTCAAACGGCACCTTGAATGCCCGTTTCATAAATGTGGAAAGTGAGCACTCGGCCATGGCAGCCGTCATCGGTGCTTCCAGTGGTGGTGTCAGGGCATTTACGGCCAGCTCCTCTCACGGATTGGCATACATGCATGAATTGCTGCACTGGGCATCAGGCGCCCGATTGCCCATAGTAATGGCTGAGGTTAACCGGGCACTTGGACCGGGATGGAATATATGGACGGATCAAACCGACAGCCTTGCCCAACGAGATACCGGTTGGATTCAGCTTTACTGTGAGGATGGCCAGGATGTGCTCGACACTACCCTGCTGGCGTTCAGACTGGCCGAAGCAGTAAATCTTCCCGTCATGGTGGTTCTGGATGCGTTCTATCTTTCGCATACATTTGAGCCGGTTGATGTACCCGACCCAGCGCAGGCAGATCGTTTTCTCCCCCCCCTGTCACCGCGCATACGGTTAAGCACCGACGATCCCTGTGCCATCAATCAGTTGGTCGCACCCACCGCCTACATGGAAATGCGCTTCAACATTCAAGTGGCTATGGAAGAGGCGCTGCTGCGCTTCAGCCAATTCGAAAGTGAATTTGAAACGATTTTTGGAAGAAATCACGGTCCGGTGGAGGCAATCCAGTGTGAGGATGCGGATATCATATTGGTTACCACAGGCACAGTAACCAGCACCTGTCGGCAGGTCATTGCTGAGCTGCGCTCTCGGGGTGAAAAAGTCGGATTGCTCAAAATTAAAATGTTTCGACCATTTCCAACCGCGCTTATCGGTCGACACCTCAGTCGGTCCCAAAAAGTCGCCGTTGTCGATCGAAATTTCTCATTTGGTGCCAGCGGTATTTTTGCCCAGGAAATTCGCGCAGCCCTGTGCAACCAAAAACCACATCCACTGGTATTCAGCTATGTCGTGGGGCTTGGCGGACGTGATATCACCCCGGACACTCTGCAAGAAATTTATGACGCCACCAAAACCAAAATAACTCCCGATCAGGAGAGTATCTGGATCGGGCTGAATCAGGAGATTATTGAAACATGGCGCAATTAGACCTGCAACACACCGAATTGATGAATCCGGGGCATTTAGGCTGTCCCGGCTGCGGCGCGACTATCGCCATGAAGTTTGCCCTTCAAGCGCTGGGCGAAAAGACGATGGCGGTGATTCCAGCCTGTTGCTGGGGAGTCATCGCCGGGCCTTATCCCCAGAGCGCTTTAAGGATTCCGATCTTAGAAACGGCGTTTGCAACCGCTGGTGCGGCTGCCAGTGGGTTGAGGGCGGCACTTGACATGACCGGCGACACCGAAACCACGGTGCTTTCGTGGGCAGGCGACGGTGGAACCTTTGACATCGGTTTCCAGTCTCTCAGCGGCGCGGTCGAGCGCAACGAAGACTGCATTTTTGTCTGCTACGACAATGAAGCTTACATGAACACCGGAGTTCAGCGCAGCTCCGCCACTCCGTTCGGCACTCAAACAACGACCACACCCGGCGACGCATGGAAAAAAACCCGTAAAAAGAACATCGTAGAGGTTCTGGCCGCCCACAGAATTCCCTACGCTGCAACTGCAAGCATTGGCTTTCCTGAAGATATGATTCGAAAGTTTAAAAAGGCCAGAGACATGAAAGGCGGGTCGCGCTTCCTGCATGTTTTTGCCACATGTCCCACAGGTTGGCGAATAGGATCCGAACTGTCCGTCAAAATTGCCCGGCTGGCGGTTCAGACCAACGTGTTTCCATTGTATGAGGTTGAAGACGGTATTTCCTATACCCTGAATTACAAAGGTGACCTTCATGTCAAAGAATACCTGGAATTGCAGGGGAGGTTCAAACATTTAAAGCCCTCGGACATAGATCAGGTCCAACACATGGTGGATGCCGATTGGACCTTACTCCAAAAGAAAGCCGGTGCATAGGTGTATGCCTTAAGAGAAAAAACTCCTGGCTCAAAGGACCCGGCTTACGGTGTTATGGTTTTAGGAGAAAACTTGAATGTCGACGAAAACTGATGACGCTAAAGAGATACGAAAAAAAGTAAATACCCTCATTCAAAAACAGGGCTGTACGGATTATAAATAGATGCCCCTTGCGTCGCGCTGCAAAAGAAATTATTGAAAAATATAGAGTTAATATGTTAGTATTAGCCAGAAAATTAAACTAAGATCAAGAGCGATGTGTCCGGGTCAGACCTACCGGGATCAGCTCCAGTTGGAGTAGCATTTTTTGAAAAGAAGGGGCTCTACGGAGTCCTTTTTATTATCTTGAACTTGAGAGGAGTTAATTCAATGAAGTTTACAAAGGAAAATTGGGCAGTTGTGCTCGTTACCGTGTTGAGTGTCGCATTAATATCGATTTCTGCCCCAGCTGAAGAAAAGAAGTCGTCCAATGAAAAGGTTGCTGTAGTAAACGGGGTTACCATTACCCAGGTAGCGTTCCAAAAGGAATTGAACTTCCACCTTCAGCGCGCAACTCAGCGGGGGATGCAAATATCTGAAACCCAAATGGAAAAATTGAAAAAGGACGTGTTGGAGAGTCTGATTGAACGTGAAATCCTCTACCAAGAAAGCCAGAAAGCCGGGATCAAAGTCGAAGAGAAAGCTATTGACGAACAATTAGGCGTGATCAAGCAGCGCTTTCCCACAGAAGCAGAGTATCAAAATGCTCTGAAACAGATGAATTTCTCTGAAGAAGACGTTAAAATGCAGGTCAAACGGGGACTCGCTATCAAGGGACTGATCGATCGGCAGGTCGGTCAGAAGGTCATCGTTACTGACGAAGAAAGCAAGGCGTATTATGAAGGCAACCCGCAAATGTTCAAAAAACCTGAACAGGTAAAAGCGAGCCACATTTTAATCAAGGTGGAATCCAACGCAGATGAAAAGCAAAAAGGCGAAGCCCGGCAAAAAATCGTCGTCGTGCAAGAAAAATTAAAAAAGGGTGAAGATTTTGCGGTGCTTGCCAAAGAGTATTCCGAAGGACCGAGCAATGTTAGAGGCGGTGATCTGGGATATTTCAGCCGGGGCCAGATGGTAAAACCGTTCGAAGACGCAGCGTTTACAATGAAACCAAATGAAGTTAGCGATATCGTTGAAACCCGTTTCGGCTACCACTTGATCAAAGTCTATGACAAAAAACCGGAGACGGACCTGGCGTATGCGGAAGTCAAGGACAAACTTAACCAGCGCATGAAACAGCAAAAAACCGAACAGGAAGCCGGCAAGTATATTGACCTGCTTAAAAAAGATGCAAAGATAGAAAAATTTTTATAACGGGAGCCGAAGTCGCCAATTCCCTATCATTCATCCACCAGTCCCATTAATGCGGGACATCACATCTATGATTTCGTTTGCTACGGATGACTAACATCCGTAGCAAAATAATCACATCAATACAATCTGTTTATTCAGATTTAAATCAGCATGATTCTCACCCAAGAGCAACATGGATAGCCCCTCCAATCATAAATCTGGTGCCATTGGCATTCCCGCCGCGGGTATCATAATCATTTCAATTTATATCGCTGCGCAATTGCTGTCTGACATTGCCAGTTTGAAGATTACGCTGGTTGCCGGGTTTAGCATGGACGCCGGGACCTTTATCTACCCCCTGACGTTCACGATTCGAGATCTGATCCACAAGCGGCTGGGAAAAACGGCCGCCCGCACAGTTATTATATCAGCCGCGGTCATCAATCTTTTCATGGCGCTTTTCTTTCACTTTGTCGCCTGGCTTCCTCAGGACCCGTCCTGGGGGCTGGGCAATCAGTTTGCCGCCATTTTAGACCCGGTTTGGAGAATCGTCATCGCCAGCATCGTTGCCGAGGTCGTCAGTGAATTGATTGACACTGAAATTTACCATCTATGGCGATATCGTATTACAGCTAAATACCAATGGATGCGGGTTCTGATCAGTAATACGATCAGTATCCCGGTTGACAGCTTAATTTTCTGCTGGGGTGCATTCGCCTTTTCCCTCCCTCATGAAGTCGTCTGGTCGATATTCTATGCGAACGTGATTGTTAAAGCTCTGGTAACGATCATTAGCCTGCCCTCTATATATTTGGTAAAAGAAAAAGAGCAGTTTTAAATCCATCTGATATTGTGTTATAGCAAACTTGCCGCTTCGAATTTGAACATTTCAATATTTAAGATTATTCCAGAAAGGAGGTTTCAAATGTCACTCACCATCACATGGTACAGTCACGCCTGTTTTTTAATCGAAACCGATAAGGCCAGGTTACTCGTC
>JASFJP010000452.1:0-4335 GCA_050121225.1 Desulfobacterales bacterium | reverse complement strand
CATTGATCAACTGAACCGAATTTCAGTTTTTCCGCGCATCAAACATGACCTGCCAAATTTTTAATGAGAAATCTCACTTTAGTTTGTTGAACTCAGCCTCTAAGTAGCTAATATAAACATCTCTGGCGTCGCACGCCGAACTGAAAGATGACCCGTGCCAAATCTTTAGGGCACAAAAACGTTATTCGCACCAACTCTACTTCAAACGATTGCGGATAATCTGCTACATATACTGTCACGGCGACGATGAGTGCTACCCTCAGCTATCGATGCCCAGCGCCGATGGATATCGCATCGATAGCTATCCGTTTTATTTGCTTCAATTTGGGATGGGAGAATCGTTTTTTTAGACGCCGTTTTCGAGTATCCTTGATCATGTCTCATCCGACGTTAAGATGATGGGCCACGACCTTAATGGTCATGCGCCGACAAAGTTCCAGCGCGTAGCGTTCGAACACACGGGTATAGCTGTAGCGAAAATCGGTGAAGTTGACACGAATCTGGCGGACCACGTTGCAGGATGAGCACGACACTCGCTGGATTGCGAGGACGATCCAAACCGTTTTATAGCCTACGACCGATTGATCCAACGCATTGTGAATGACGAAAACCAGGAACAATCGTCCCGGCAGATTCTGGAGCAGCTCACAGAGTCGTAGGAGAGCTTGCCTGAACCGCCCATAATCCCTCGACTATGGTACGATTCAGGGCTTAGTCCTGCGATTCGACGATGTTCAGCTGGCCTGCGTAGCGTCCGACCACATCGCCTTCGAAGCAGTTTTCCAACTCCTCATCGCTGACGCTCTTGACATTCCTCAACTCGTTAAGTGGGCAGACAAATTCGTTTCCAGCCATGTCCTTTACTTTGACGAACAAATTATCTTTTTTTTCTGTATTCATGAGTCAGACTCCTTTCCATGATGATTAATTACAGGCTACGGTTATTTAAACAAGGCTACTATTTCGCAGGCGTAATGCTCAGTTGCCACTGCAGCATACCCCTCAACGACGACCGGCATTTTTCAATGCTGGTATTCTGTCACCAGCCGGCTCCAATCGTATACATCCACCGCGGGTGTGAAAGGGGGAAGGCAAACAACGCCTACCAATCACTTCAAAACTCTCATGGCCGCGGGCAACGACGACACAGGTTTAAGGGTTCCCCTCTACTGAGTTTTGAGGCGATTTCTCGTCTAACATCTGCCTGCGGATGCTGGGCGGTAGATAATACCCGACAGCGGGCGCGGGGGCCACCGGAAGATCTTTAAGTGTTTTGTAAAATCCGCGCCTTTTTCCGAAATGTATTAAAAGCGTATTTAATAGAGCTTATCTGATTCGACAGTGCTTGGCAATACGACATTTTTGTTATCCTTAACCCCAGCGAATATGACGGCTAAGAAATTATTAAGTAGGAAAGCACTTTGCCCATCAGGCTATTGATTTTTTGATATTTTTCAGGTGAGGCAGCAAGGATATCCGATTCCGATTGAACATACAGTGACGGGATCAACTCTGCTCTGCAGTGTTTGATTATCTCTTGCACAGAGTTAGGTGTGGTTTCAAGATGAAACTGCAGTCCCATTGCCGATCTGCCGATTTGAAAGGCCTGGTTTTCGCATCCTTCACTCTTCGCTAGACGGGTTGCCCCGGCTGGCAAATCAAATGTTTCACCATGCCAGTGGAAAACTTCCGTTAAGGCCGGGAATCTGAAGGCCAAATTATCAACCGATGAAACACATTTATTGATCCTGCAACTCATAAGCCATCTGTTTCACGGTAGCAAAGGCCCGTTCAACGGTGCGCTCTTTATCCGGATTGACCAAGCAGCACGTCGCCGGCGAAAGCAAGCTACGTTCGATAAGTTGCTCCCGGTCAACACCTTTTAACCACAGGACCTTCCAGACGTCTTTGAGGTGCTGTATCAAGGATGGGATTCCCTCTTCTGCAAAAGCTTCGAATCCTGTCGGTACTATGCCCCAAACTATGACCCCTCCGCGATCTAAGAATTTACTGACAGAGGAGGCATAAGATGAGAAAATTTCAGCGTTGGTGTAAACGTCCATAGAAAGCACATCGAGGTCCAGATTAAGCAGGAAATCCCAATCCGGATTGCCGCACAGGTGAATGCCCCGGGGCCGATCGACCTGGGTGAAGAATTGGTCCAAATCGCCTTTGGCTTTCAGATCGCCATACCCGGCCATGGCGGAGAATAAGAATTGCAGCCCCGGTTCATCCACAAACATAAAGGCATTGCTGTTAAGCTGTTTTAACCTCTCCAATTGCACGTTTAACCGTTTCGCCATAAAATCGAGCATAAACGGTCGAACTGTATCATCAAATAGAATCGGCCGATCGTTTTGATCTAGAATATTAAATCCGAAACTAATGGGACCTTCCAACTGTCCCCGGATAGCCGGCCGGTCTGCCAAATCCAAGGCCAGAAAGCGGTGATAGACGGCCGAATAGGTCTCGCTGATGTCAAACATTGCCGCATTCTCAAAATTCAGAAGTGCCTCTTCCAACTCCTCGACGAATTTATCCATTGAAAACCGCAGGGTTCGTTTTTCCACATCCAAGACAATTCCGGGAAAATGCTCGGCAGCCTGCACATACATGTCCTCGTAATAGCTGTAATTGGGCAACTGAGGCCAGAATGGTACGTCCAATGACATTGCCATCTCGAGTGCACGGTTCACATCCGTGTGTGGCATGACTGCCATGGCTGTCGTCAACAGGTTTCCAGGTATTATAGCTTCCATAGGGTGTCTTTCCCCTTTTAGTCTAATTGAATGCGACTTGAAGAGTTAATGGTCACGTATTCTCCTTTATGCCAAGCCGCTTTGCGAGATTATGAAGATTGCTTCGATGCATTCCAAGATCCCTGGCTGCTGCGGCCCAATTGCCGTGGTTCTTATTCAAAGCAAGCGTGATGAGTTTCACCTTATAATTTTTAAGTTCATCGTTTAGTGAAAAATTCTTTGAGAAAAACATCTCTTTCTTTGGAGACGACGGCACAATTGGTAAATTTCTCCGGATTAAATCACTATCCAAGTGAGTGATTTCTAAAACGACCGGATCACCTCGCGATACGATTGATGAGGACTTGAGTACCGCCCTTGAAATGACATTTTCAAGCTCCCGTACATTGCCAGGCCAATCGTATCCGGCCATCATTTCATATGCATCCGGGCTAATGCGGATTGGTCCCAAACCCAGACGGCGCTGGATACGTTCACAAAAGTGCCCTGCCAGCAGTGGGATATCCTCTATGCGTTCTTTAAGCGAAGGGACCCTGATGGGGTAAACATTCAGACGGTGGTAGAGATCGACCCTAAATCGTTTGTTTTCAACTTCAGCTTCTAGATCTCGATTCGTGGCGGCAAGCAAACGCACATCGACGTGATCTGATTTGTCAGATCCGACACGTTGGATTTCACCCTCCTGAATTGCTCTTAACAGCTTGGGCTGTATAGAGAGGGGGAGCTCACCGATTTCGTCCAGAAAGAGCGTGCCATGATTCGCCAGTTCAAATTTGCCTGCCCGATCCCGGCTTGCTCCGGTAAAGGCACCTTTGGTGTGACCGAACAATTCGCTTTCTGCAAGCGATTCCGGCAAAGCGGCGCAATTGAGATAAAGCAATGGGGCATCCTTGCGGTTTGAGGATGCATGGATTGCTCTGATCACCAATTCTTTGCCCACTCCAGTGTCTCCCATAACGAGAACCGTAAAATCAGAACGCGCCACAAGCTCGATTTCACGCCGTAAGTGGGTCATCACCGAGCTGCTCCCCAGGATTTGGGACCCCTGCCGCACATGAATGTCCTGCATCAATTCATTGGCAATCTGCCCCTGTCGCTCTGCGCTCATTTCCAGTGCATCAATCAGATGTGCCGTTTGCATCTGTGCCCCGGCGAGTGCGCCAATGGCTTTTAAAAACCGCGGGTCCATGTGATCGAATGCCTCGGGATCGAGAGCGTCGGCAGTAAGTACGCCAATGAGCTTGTTGTCCACCCGCAAAGGACAGCCTAAGCAGGCGCGAATTTGGCATTGGGCATCTACTCCCGCTGCCAATAGGCCATCAAACGGATCAGGTAGGGGATTGTCGGTGGGGAATTGAACGGGTTCATCGGCGTTGCAGATGATATCCAATCGGGGATGAGAGCTGCGAGCGTATTCTCTGCCGAGCGCATCCGGTATAAGCCCGCGGGCGGCAACCGGAATAAGCAAATCACCATCTATGCGTAATAAGGCGGCAGCGTCATAGGGAAGGACCTTTTCAATCGCGATGAGCAGTCGCTCATACCGATCCTTTTCCGTAATCGCTGCTGTGAGATC
>JASFJP010000451.1:0-4353 GCA_050121225.1 Desulfobacterales bacterium | reverse complement strand
TGCCCCTTCTTCCAGTTCAACCACACCCACACAATATGGATTTTTTCGATCATAACCTTCGGCTCGCATAAAAGAAGGGCCGATGGTGATGCAGGTGAATCCCGCCAGCTTGCCGTTGCCGCTTATTTCTACCCATTCGACATCCGAGTCCCGGCAGCTGATGCAGATCGGACGAGGGGGCACAAACAGGCTTCCGCAATTTTGGCACTTGGATCCCATGAGTTTTTCTTCGCTTAGATATTGATTGAATGCGATATCGCTAATTGGCTTTGACTGCATGTCCTATCTCCTTTCCAGGATGGTGAGTGTACAGGTTCCACCGGTGCCGCCTAAATTGTGAGCGGCTCCGATGCGCAGGTCCTTTTGGGGGACCTGTCTGTCTCCGGCTTTTTCTCTGAGTTGGTGCCAAACCTCGATAATCTGTGAGATGCCGGTTGCACCCACCGGGTGTCCTTTACACTTCAGTCCTCCGGAGGTGTTAATGGGTTTCGGGCCGTCCAGTGCTGTCAATCCTTCCGAAACGGCCTTATATCCCTGGCCGGGTTTGAAAAATCCGAGGTCCTCGATATGCAGAATTTCTGCCATTGAAAAGCAATCGTGTACTTCCGCAAATTGGATATCTTCCGGCGTCAGACCTGACATGCCATATGCCTCCGCCGCCGCCCCTCGTGTCGCTTCAAAGGAAGTCAGGCTATCGGCGGCGTGCAGACCGCGGCCGCTGCCCTGGCCGATACCGATCACATGCAGTGGGTCATCGGTAAAATTTTTGGCCAGTTCTTCGCCTACCAACAACATACAACTAGCCCCATCGCTGATCGGACAGCAGTCGTAAAGATGCATGGGCCAGGCAATGGCGGGATTGGCTCGAGGGTCTCTGAGAAACGCTTTTTCATCTTCCCATTGGGGTTGATCCAGACCGCGTGCTTTGGCTTTTTCGACGGCCCGACCCATCAAATCCTTGATCGTGTAGGGAAATTGGGCTTTAGGATTTAAGGGGGCGTTATTATGGCTTTTAATGGTCACATCCATTAAATTTTCACGCGTCGCACCGTACTTGTCGAAATACGCCGTCGCAATTGTACCGAAAACGCCCGGGAAGGTAAAACCGGCGCCGACCTCATAGGGTACCGCTGCAAGTGCCAGTCCTTCGGCAACGGTTTCTGTGGTGCATTTCGACATCTCTTCTACGCCCCCGACAAGCACAACATCGTAAAATCCGGAAGCAATAGCAAAGACGCCTTCGCGAAAAGCAAGCGCACTGGACGCACACGCGCCTTCGGTTCGCGTGGCTGGTTTTGGTGTCATACCGATCAAATCCGAGACAATCGGTCCCCAATGAGACTGGTGGACAAAAAAGTCATTGGCAAAATTGCCGATATAGAGTGCGTCGATATCATTCGGATCCATGCCCTTGTCGACTGAGGATAGCATTTCCTTAAAGGCTTCGACAAATAAGTCTTTGGTGTCTTTATCGCTGAACATCCCAAACTTCGACATGCCTGCACCGACCACAGCTACTCCTCTTCCAAGTTTTCGTTTTTTTTGCATAATCGATCCTCCAATTTTTTCAAAATGAATACATTATTCATACGTCGAAATGGCTAATTGCAAAAGATTGAGTTTGCTATATTATATCAATTATGTCAATGATTAAAACTCGATTCTCAAATCTAAATCAGAATGAGGACAGCTAATGACGTGGCCATCTGGAATTCAATGTGGCGTATGTATCAGCTTCGATTTTGACGCTGAATCCCTCACTCTGGGTGCAATAGAACGGTTGCACTCAGAAGGGGGACAAAGGCAGTATGCCAAAACCCTCACACCGATATCACGGGGCCAATATGGAGCCAAAGTCGGTATTCCGCGTATTTTAAAGTTTCTGGATACCTACGCTATTCCCGCAACCTTCTTTGTTCCTGGATTTACGGCACATCTCTATCCGGATCTAGTTAAAGAAATTTCACATCAGGGGCATGAATTGGCCAATCATGGATACTATCACGAGAATCCAACTGAATTTTTGGGAGATCCGGAAAAAGAACGTGACATACTTCGCCGAGGGAACGACACCCTTGAGAACCTTTGCGGAATACGGCCGGTAGGATATCGATCTCCAGGATGGGATTTGAATCCCTACACACCGGATTTGTTATTGGACGAAGATATGCTGTACGACAGCTCTTTAATGGACCAGGAGACACCTTATGTCTTGACATCAAACACCCCCAAAAAGCTGATCGAACTGCCGATCGATTGGCTTCTCGATGATTATGTCCATTTTCAATTCAGTCCACCTTCCATTCCTGGTCTCGCCCCGCCATCACATGTTTTAGAAATTTGGCAGGGAGAGTTTGAAGGTTATTATGAGACCGGCGGATGCTTCACGTTAACGCTGCATCCACAGGTTATCGGCCGTAGCCACCGTATGCACATGTTGGCATCCCTTGTACAACATATGCAACACAGGGACGGCATCTGGTTTGGGACATGCAAGGACATCGCGACCCATTGGGCGAGTCGTAGCGAGTCAATTGAATGCCCGCAATGAGTGAGATGGAAAACTCGGCGTTGTTACCTTGAGCGGGGATTTTGAACCTGCTCAATCTGTGTGCCTTTTACTTGACGATGGGCAGCAGCTGTCTGAATTGATCCGTGTTTGCACGACGCGCCCATTGAAAGATAGCAATCTCAGCTGTGGTGATGACCGCGCCCGCTTCCCTGAAAAGATTAACAGCAGTTTGCCAATCTACTTTATAGCGCGACCCTACCGCATTTTGTACTAAATGAACTTGGTAGCCGGATTTGATTAGATCTAATCCGGTCTGCAAAACGCAGACATGGGTTTCCATGCCGGCTATCACAATTTGCCGGCGGTCGAAACGGCGTACCGTATCCAGAAACCGGTCTTCGAGACAGGCGCTGAAGTGCTCCTTGTGAAAGAACTCAGCGTTGTCCAAATTGGCGGTGACTTCTGCAATTGTTGCGCCCAAGCCTTTTTTGTACTGTTCGGTCACCAGGATCGGTATCTGCAGCAGATTGGCCGCCTGACTCAACTGGTTAATTCGGCGGGTTGTCTCTTTCCAGGTATCGATGACTTTCAACATCGCCTGCTGTACATCAATGATCAGCAGCAGGCTGTCCTCCGGCGTGACCACAAACTGGTGACGCATGCTTCGACCTCCATGTTGACATTCGAGCCTACATTATATAAGGGGTTGAAAAAATCTTTACAGACTTGTCTTTTGAAGTTGAGTTATGATAATGAAAATAATAATATTAGTCAAATTAAAATTAATGAATAAGATTTGCTAAACGAATTTTGTTAAGATTAAAGGTTTTAGATGGACGATGATATCGACCGGCCCCGGAAGCTCAATTCTGTTCCGGCAACACACCGTGACAATTCGAGTGGAATCTGCAACCGACAACGATGGTAGAGGTGATCTATGCAAGACAGCCAATTTTCCGAATCTTCTCCTAAGCAGGCCCAAATACGTGAATTTGTAGAGTCAGAGACCGAGAAAATATATATGATTTTAGGGTCCGATGAGATCAGCCTGTATCGGTTTATGGAAGGCACCCTGAAAAATACGCTCCACCAAGGGACCCGTTTTGTATTTAACTATGAAATTTGGGCTGGGGAGCATTCACGGCACTTTCTCTTCCGTTGGCTTCAGGAGACCTTTTCGGGCCGGGCATGTCAGAATCATGAGGCTTGGTCGGCTTTTTTAGAAGCCCAACCACACCTCAGGCGGCAATTGCGGCTGCTGATCGAAAAAGATGTGCGGCCCTTGGAAGTCCGATTTCTGGAAGCGATCAGATTTATCGTCCCCAAATTGGAGCCTGCGCAACGCATCATTCTTGGGATTGTGCCCTTAACCGAAATTAAGGACCAAATATTTGTTGATTTTTTCAGTGCCATATTACGGATGTTGCCGGCCCAAGCAAAATTGATTGTCGGCCAATGCGAAAATGACATACTTGTGCGTCAATCTGATTTTTGTCCTTCCAATCGCTTGGAGGCAGACGGTGCTGGGCAGCAAGAAATTGACCGGATCCGGCAGAGCTACAGCCAAAATTTGCAATCCGATGGCAATAATGAGCGCCTGTTGCGGTTACTGGCCCATATGGGTCACCCGGTGTCCATTGACCAACTTGCATTTTTCATGAAGACCTCGCAAAAGGAGCTCAAACAGGCCCTGAAAACACCCCAACTCGAAACACTGCTTGCGCGTGTGGGAGAAGATGGTATGCGGCTGGCATTTCCGCGACTCTACCGGGCTGTGTCAGACAATATATCAAAGACTGCATCACAAAATTTTACTGAATTGGATGATCAAGTACTCGGTT
>JASFJP010000450.1:0-4380 GCA_050121225.1 Desulfobacterales bacterium | reverse complement strand
AACGCTAATTGGCACGACCTCGGATGGAAGGGGTTTTTGCGTTGATGCTGGATCCGAGAATTTTGGATCTAAATCGATAAAATTATCCGAATGCAATACAATACTGTGGTTGTTTAACGCAGCCCCTTCCTCATCCGATGCCGGGTTGGGGTATATCAATTTGCGACTGCCGAGAGCTTGGGCTAGGGAACCAATAATTGGGTCCGAACCGTTTAGGACAGCAACATCCTTTGGCTGTTGATTTTTAAATAGCCGCATTTTGGACGCGGCATATGCTTCAAAATTAGGATAGCGGTCAAGATGATCCTCGCTAATGTTCAACAGAACTCCCACTCTAGGTCTAAAGGTTTCAATGGTATCGAGCTGAAAGCTGCTGATTTCGGCAACCACGACATTTGTTTTGACTTCTCGATCCACATACCCAATTAACGGGTTGCCAATGTTGCCTCCAACGAATACGGAGAAATCGGAGCACCTCAGCATGTTGCCCAGCAATTCGGTGGTGGTTGTTTTACCGTTAGTTCCTGTAATCGCGACGATGGGCTCCCGGATGAATAGCGATGCCAGCTCAATTTCACCAATGACCGGTATACCATGCTTTTGGGCCTGCATTACCGGCTCGATAGTATGAGAAACCCCTGGGCTCAATACGACGAGATCTGCACGTTTGAAGGATTCGGGCTTGTGACGACCCAACTCCAGGCGGATGCCCATCTCACGCAGATCACTGATGTCCTTTCCCAGCTCATGTTCTGCGGCCGTATCTGTAGCCACGACAGTGGCGCCCTGGTGCTTTAAAAAACGAGCAACAGCTATCCCTGTTTTTCCAAGGCCTACCACGATAGCGGTTTTCTGCGCGAGCTTCATCATGCTGTTCGCCCAATCAAATCCGTTTTTGGTGTCCAACGACAGTTAAGTTGCGCTCAAAACACGTCAAATCCGACCGCCTTGCTCTGCTTCGCAGGAGGGCGGGCCTGAGCAGAGCGAAGGCGGCCAGAATCTGGCAATCTATGGTACATTTGTTGGGGCTCTTCAATCCACCCATGGGTTGATGGGCGAAAAGACAAGCTTTTTATACCTAAACTATCGCAGTTTCAACGTACTCATTGCCAAAAGGGCAAGAGCGATCGCAATTATCCAGAAACGGACAATTACTTTGGGTTCCGGCCACCCCTTCAATTCGAAATGGTGATGCAGTGGCGCCATTCTAAAAATTCGTTTACCGCTGGTCATTTTAAAAAATCCAACCTGAAAAATAACCGACAAGGCTTCAATGACAAATAGTCCGCCTACAAGTGCCAGCAATATTTCCTGTTTGGTTATGACAGCCATGGTGCCTAAAGCTGCTCCCAAAGACAGCGAGCCGACATCTCCCATAAATATTTGAGCCGGATATGCATTGAACCAAAGAAATCCGAGGCCGGCGCCGGCAATTGCGCCGCAGAAGATGGCTAATTCGCCGCAGCCGGAGACATAATTGATTTGCAGATAATCGGCGATTTTGACATGTCCGGCGACATAGGCAAAAATCATATAGGTTGTGGCGGCGATGATGACCGGGCCGATGGCGAGGCCGTCGAGGCCGTCGGTGAGATTAACCGCATTGGACGCTCCGACGATGACAAAGGCCGCGAAAATGATATATCCCCAACCAAAATCCGGTGTAATGTTTTTAAAAAAGGGGATTGTTATCTGAGTTGAAAAATCCGGGCTGGCGTATACGAATAGGCCGGTGATTAGGGCTAAAACGGCCTGGCATACCAATTTTTTCCTGACCGTTAATCCCTTGCTCTGTTTTTTGACCTGCATGAGGTAGTCATCAATAAATCCAACCAGACCGTATCCGATGATAACAAACAGTACGATCCAGACGAAATAATTGGTTAAATCGCTCCAAAGTAGAATGGAAACCGCAATCGATATAATAATCAGCGTTCCGCCCATGGTCGGCGTGCCGGCTTTTTCAAAATGAGTCTGGGGGCCATCATTCCGGATATATTGGCCAACTTGCAGTGAGCTTAGCCTTTTGATTACCCAAGGACCCAGCAGAAAACATATAAAAAAGGCCGTCAAGCTCGCATAGATGGTACGGAATGTAATGTAGCGAAATACATTAAAAACCGATAACGTTGTATGCAGCGGATATAATAAATGGTAAAGCATGGCGTTTTGATGGATTAATAGTTATTTGTTAGTTACATAATTTTGATATAAAGCCTCGGGATTTTTATCGAATTGCTGAATCACTAAATTCCAGCTACCCGCTAGCGGTTTCCGTTGCCTATTCGTCGGTTACGCGTTACCAACATTGAGAACTGCCCAATCTTTTAGTTCCTTGACAATTTTTTCCATAGCCATACCGCGTGATCCTTTGACCAATAGCCAATCACCAGGCTGCAACCATTGTTTCAGGTCATGTAAAATTTCTTCACGAGCACCCGTGAAAATATTCGTGGGTTTCAGGCCCTCATCCCGGGCACCTGCCGCGACGGCTTCGGCAAATTCACCCTGGGCATATATACGTTGAATTCCGGAACGGACCGCGATGGCACCGATTTCCCGATGCAATATTTCTGCTTGCGGACCCAGTTCAAGCATATCGCCAGCTACCAAAGCGCTCCTGCTGGTTGAGCGAAGGGTTGCCAGAGTTGAGATGGCGGATTTCATAGAGCTTGGATTTGCATTGTAGGTGTCATCCATAAGTGTGATTTCGTTCGGTAATCTCAGAATGTTCATCCTCCCAGTTACTGGTGTAAATGCTTCAAGACCAGCCTTGATATTTGCCGAAGATATACCCAATACATATCCCACAGCTGATGCTGCCAATGCGTTGATAATCATAAACCGGGCCGGCGAGTTTAATTTTATAGAAACTCGTTCATCGGGATGAATTAAACTGAATATGATTGCGCCATTTATTTCTCGTATCTCATCGGCCCGGATATCTGCATCCGGCGATAAACCGAAAAGAACCACATTGCTTTTTGTCTTGCGTGCCATCTGCTTAACCCGCGAATCATCAGCGTTGAGTACCGAATGGCCTCCCGGTTTTAGCTTTTTGAGAAGGTCTCCCTTTTCACGCATGATGCCTTCGATGGATCCTAATCCCTCCAGGTGAGCCGGACCGATATTTGTGATCACTCCAATATCGGGTGAACATATTTCTGCGAGTCTGGCAATCTCCCCAGGATAGTTTGTGCCCAGTTCAACTACGGCCAATTCATGTTTGGATTCGAGGTTTAGCAGGGTGAGGGGCACCCCAATTTGGTTATTGTAATTGCCCAGAGTAGACAGTGTGTGAAACTCTCGGGTTACGATGGCGTTGGTCAATTCTCTAGTGGTGGTTTTGCCATTCGATCCTGTAATGGCGACAACGGATACAGCCGATCGTCTGCGGTTGAAAGCCGCTATATCCCCCAACGCTGTGGTGGTGTCCTCAACTGCTATGCATGAAAGATTGCTGGCCTGCCATGTCTCAAACGGTAGACCTTCAATTCTGCTGCGGTTAACGACAAGACCGCTAACACCTTGTTCAACAACTTGGTTCGTAAAGGTGTGCCCGTCATGAACATCTCCGATAATGGCAACAAAGAGGTCCTGTGGGGCTATTTCGCGAGAGTCAATGGAAACCTTTGAAAACCGTTGGTGCAAATTGCCACACAGAAGTTCACCTCCAGTTGCCTCGATGATTTTTTCGGCTGTCCAGGTCATGGGATCTACGCCACCCATCGCATACGTTTTGATAAACCTTTCTGTAAAATTCCTTTTTTATGCATAATCGACGACTATAGCTGATAGCGAACCGTAGCAGACACCATCACTTGCCCATCATCTAAGAAGCAGCTTTGTCAACGCTTTCCTTGCCTGCTCCCGATCATCAAACGCTATCGATTGGTTGCCAATAATTTGATAGGTTTCATGTCCCTTCCCGGCAATTAGAACCACATCATTCGGCTGGGATGCTGCTATTCCCAATTCTATGGCCCGGCGGCGATCAGGTTCGACGACATATCCTCTTTTATCAAATCCGGCCTCGACCTCTTGCGGTGAATATTTAACACCATTTGCCTGGGCAATGCCCGGTAAAATCTGACGAATAATCTCCAGCGGATCCTCTGTTCTGGGATTGTCGGATGTTACCACTGACAGATCGCTTAACCGAGCAACGATCTCACCCATCACGGGCCGTTTTGCGGTGTCCCGATCTCCACCGCATCCAAATATACAGATGACTCTGGCCGGCGCAATCTCCCGTAAAGCAGACAACGCATTTTTGAGGGCATCCGGTGTATGCGCATAGTCCACATACACAAAACGACCGCTTTCGGAGTCGATGCGTTCAAGGCGTCCCGGTATAACTGTTGTGGTCTCAATGCCGGC
>JASFJP010000449.1:0-4388 GCA_050121225.1 Desulfobacterales bacterium | reverse complement strand
TCCCATGATTTTCCTCCGATTTATAAAACTTATACACGAGGACTGAATTGTTTTTCAAGAGCTTAATTTCAGCAAAAACCATACCATCGTCTTATTTTTAAGTCAACGAGCATTCGTGAATGCTATAATGCTTGGCGCCAAACTCATAAATAACAAAATATATATTAATACATATGGTTACAACATATTTCCAAATCTCGTGGGCACCCCTTCGGTTGGGCTTCAAGGTAGCAGTGGCTGCCTTAAAAGCCGCTTAAGAAAAGCCGTCTCCTTTATTTCCCTCAGACGTTCAGCTATCATTCTAGTTATTTCGCCTTTCGCTCTGAGGCCCTTATGACGGGGTTTTTGAGGACAGCAACGAGGCAATGCTTTTCATCTCTGAACACTGCCTCCTGGGGATCACAAATAAAATATCAAAACGAAGCCGAATGAAAAGGGAATGAAGAGAATTAAATTCACGCAACATAATAAAAGAGTTAACATAACGGCTATGATGACACAATATAGGGTAACTTTAGAAAATATTAGATTATGCTTACAAATAAAAAATGGAAAATTTCAGATAGAATTATTCCATAAAGGTTAAATAACGTGTCACAAGATGAACTATCAGAAAAGTTCTTCTTTTCGATTACGATCATTTAAGATTTCGTTTTTCAATCAAATTACACACGAGTTGACGTGCTTCCTCCAGGCTGACTTTGCTCATGTTAAGGACTAGATGGTAAAGAAAGGGATTGTCATAATCCGTTTTGCCTAATTTTTGATAAAGTGCCCTGCGGCGCTTATCTTCACTTCTTACTACCTGTGTTGCACGATTGTAGGAAAGCTCATAGTGTTCCTTCATGAAATCCACCCGGTTATCGAACTCATCGATTAGCAGCACATGGCAGGCCTCCGGATGGTCATTTAAAATGTATTGGCTCCCTCTGCCCAATATGACCACATTCCCCTCATCGGCAATTTGGGCAATAATGAGTACCAGATAATCGAGATATATTACTTCATCGATATAGCCACGTTCATCTTTCAAGATGCGGTCGACCAGCGGTTTGGAAACCATTTTTGAAACAAACCTCGACAGCTTTCCACCGGCTTCTTTTTCCACGGTTTCAACCCAATGAGTGGAGACATTGGCCATTTCGGCGACCTTTTCGATGATCTCGCTGTCGGCAAACTCATAATCCAATTCATCGGCGATCATCTTCCCGAGCGTTTTGCCCCCTGCGCCGAATTGTCTGGAAATGGTAATAACGGCCATCGAATCCTCCTATTCTATGTTCATTTTTTGAGTACAGCCCGTCAAATCAGATATCACTCGTTTTCGCCAAAAGGGATCAACAAGGTCGGATAAATAGACTCTTCAGCAATCTCTTTAGGAATGCTTCCCAGCCATCGTTCGATCCAGGCTGATTTACCGGATGATCCCAGCACAATCATCGTTGCCTGACAATCGCGTGCCGCCTTCTCGATTTCTTCAACTGGATCGCCGATGTATACGTGCGCTTTTGCTTCGATCCCCGCCGCCTCGAAACGCTCACAAATGCCTTCCAATTTTTTGCGCGTATTTTTTCGGGTTTTTTGGATCTGCATCGCTGAGGACCCCTTTAAGTCACTTTCACTGGCGACGTTCACCAGATTGACTTCCTCGATAACATCTTTCAACGGGGTGAGATATTCTAAAGCCCTCAGACTCGCAGGTGACCAATCGGTAGCGAGCAGCGGCCTTTTAAACGGTTTTTCCATCGCAATGGCTGTTTCCGACAGGTGTTTGTATACCAGTACCGGGATTGCTGCCCTTCGCAGGAGTTCGGTCACATCCGAACCCGAGTACAGTTGTTCCAGCACACCCTTATGCGAGCGCCCGATGACAATTAAACCGGCTTCTTCCTTTTGGGCAGCCTTAATCACCTCCGAGACCATGCTGCCGACCACGATATATACACCTACCTCCATCCCCTGTTCAAAAAGGGTTTCCGCCCAATCGATGAACCGAATATTGGCCGTCTCGCGCAGCCGAACCTCTTCTTCTTTTTGGTATCCCGTACCTCTGCGCATGGCTATTCGATCTCTTTCGATGACATTAACAAAAACCACATGTTCCAGGGCGGCCTTTCTTAGATTCAACATCGACCGCAATGCATCGAAACCCAGTTCTTCAAACTTAGTAACAAAAAGCAGCTTTTTAATCTCCATACTATCCGCACCTCTTGCTCGTGTTATACGAAAAAAACCTCAACATCAGGCTAAAACCTTATTGATCACTTCAGCGAGCTCTTCGGGTTCTACAGGCTTTTCCAAATAAATCTCAGGTTCGGGGACCTCGGCACCGCCAAATTCCGTCAACGCCTTTTGCGAACGCAGAAATGTTTTTTTAGCAATCCCGGAAAGAATAATCACCCTAACATCTTTGAGCGATTTTGAGGTTTTCAATTCACGGTACAACCGAACTCCGCTCTGCCGCGGCATTAAGACATCCAGGATAACCAGATCAGGTTTTTTCTCCTTGATCATTTTTAGCCCGGTTTCGCCGTTGTCAGCCTCGAGCGGTGTATACCCGTTTTCTTCTAAAACGGTTACACTGAAGAGGCGCACATCCGGATCATCATCTACAACAAGAACTCTTTTGCTCATAATATATCCTCCTTAGAAAACATGTGAGTCTCCAATAATATGACAACAATCTCGATGGACTGCATTTAAAAACAGCCGTCATAAGTTAAGATATAAGGCAGTCGAACGGTAATCGTCGTCCCCTCACCTGTTTGAGAATCCACGTCAATTGTTCCGTTATGTTCCTCTATGAGCTTTCGGGTTACCATCAGACCAAGCCCGGTACCACGATGGCCTTTGGTGCTGAAAAACGATGTAAAAAGCTTTTTTACCACGTCTTCGTTCATGCCGGAGCCGTTATCGGTGACCTCGAATCTAATTGCGCGATTCTCCTCCTTAACGGTTTTAATACTTACTAGCCAATTTTTAGTCATATCTTCATCAAACAAGCATGCATCGACGGCATTTGACATCAGGTTCAACAGAATCTCGTGTATCGTTCGCGGATCCATGGTTACCTCACCGATGGACTCGTCAAATTCTCTAATGATACGAACCTTATTTTCGCGGGCTTTATCCTGCAGCAGCTCACACACATCATTGGCAATTTCATTTGGCAAGCAGGCCTCGAGCTCCGGTTCTCGTTCTTTTGAATACGAAAGTAAATCCATCACCAGATTGGATGTTCGATCAATGTTTCTTTTGATCATGTCCCATCCTTTTTTGAGCCTATCATTGTCCTTTTTTTCTATCCCGATATCAACCAGATAACGGCCACCCTTGAGTCCATGAAGAATATTCTTAATTCCGTGCGCCAGGCCGGCAACCGTTTGACCGATGGCGGCAAGACGTTCCGACTTTAGCAATTCTTTTTCCAGCCGTTTGATTTCCCTCAAATCCTGGAAGAAAGCAACAGTTCCCATCGGTTGGCCTTTTTCTTGTAAAATGGTCCCCGAAAACCTTACAGGAATACCGTCACCATTTTTGGATTCTATTATCGTTTCTCTCCAGGCAAAATCTTTTATTCTGCGGTCACCGGTTAGCCCTTCCCGAAAGCCGGCTGCCAGATCAGCCGGATACAAATCGGTTACATGCAAATGATTGATGGTTTCTGATTGCGTGTATCCAAATATTTTCGCTGCACCGGGATTGAAAATAACTATTTTCAAGTCTTTGTCAGAGGCCACGATGCCGTCATTTGAACTGCGAATGAGTCTAATCTGAAAGTTCGACCGGCGTCTCAGCTCCCGGGTTGCCTCTTCAACTTTTTTTTCAAGATTTGTGCTATACTCTTTTAGTTGCTGTCTTATATCGAGCTTTTCTCTAGCCCGTTTAAGTGCAATGGAAAGGGCTTCATCCCTAACTGGTTTATTTATAAAGTCGGAAGCACCGTATTTCAGAGCCTCAATGGCATTCTCGATATCGCCGTGGCCGGTAATGATTATCACTTCGGCATCGGGATCGAGTTCTTTTACATTTTTCAAAACTTCAATACCGTCCATCCCAGGCATCTTTATATCGGTCAAAACGATATCGGGGCTTTCCTTTTGAAAAGCGGCCAGACCTTCGGCGCCACTGTGAGCCGGTATCACATCATAACCATCCGCTTTCAAAGATATTGAGAGGACTCTTACAATGTCGGGTTCATCGTCGATGAGTAATAGTTTATCCATATCTCCATTGTTGTCGCGGATTCGTGGTAAATGACTACGGCTTCACCCTTGACGCCGCGCCCTTCGTGCGTTCTCGACTTCCGCAACGTTAAGGCTCATCTTCCCTCAACCGCCGTTGGAAACGTCAACGTAAAGGTCGTGCCCTTTCCGACCTCACTTTCG
>JASFJP010000448.1:0-4416 GCA_050121225.1 Desulfobacterales bacterium | reverse complement strand
CACATCCGCCCGGTTCCCATCCCGATCTGGAATGTGCAGCTCGACGACGGCAGCGCCATAGTTTGTAATGGCCAGGATCATCCCCGCGTCATTGGAAAGACGGTAGAGATCAGCCCGGCCGCCATCAGCCGTCTTTCCGAAAAAAGTTTTTTCAAATTTCATGTGTACAAGAAGCTTCGCGTTGGGGATCCGGGTTTTAAAAGTCCGGCAATTTGACAATCTCTCCGCCTTTTAAAGCCGATTCGTGGGCTAAAATACCGACACTTGTCCAGTTTGCCGATTGAGCGGCGTTCGGAAAGGGATCACGGTCCTCAACCAGGCTCATTACAAATTCATGCGCCAGGTGCGGGTGGGACCCCCCGTGCCCCGCGCCCTGGGTAAAAGACAGGTGCTGTTGGTCATCCAGATCGTAAACGCCTTTGGTTGTGAACATTTGAATCGGCTCCGGCAGCCGGTGGGCGTAATCCGGCACCTTGACGCGCTCGGGAATATCCGGCTCGGGTTTCTTGGCCGTATGGATCACAGGGTCTTCCCCCTCGATTAGCGGCCACTCATAGGCTTTTTTTGTGCCGTAGACATCAAAACTTTCGCGGTATTGACGGGAGGTATCAAACAGCGAGCGATAAACGCGGGCACACAGATCGGAATCTTTAAGTTTAATATGAGTGGTTTCGACCGCAAATGGAGAATTGTATTCCGGAATCAGTTCTTCTCGTATCCTCCCGGAGCCAAAGCAGGACACGTATTCCGCCATGGCGCCAGTCAGGGCCAGACAGGGACCTACGCAGTGGGTAGCGTAATGCATCGGGGGTAATCCCGGCCAGTAGTCCGGCCAACCGTCCATATCCTGCTGGTGGCTTGCTTGTAAGAATTGAATCTTGCCAAGCTCTCCCTTTTCGTACAACTCCTTTACAAACAGGAATTCACGGCTGTACACGACAGTCTCCATCATCATGTATTTTTTGCCGGTCTCCCGGCAGATCGCGACAATTTCTTGGCACTGCTCCACCGTCGTTGCCATGGGAACGGTGCAGGCAACATGCTTGCCGGCTTTTAAAGCCTTGATGGATTGCGGAGCATGGTCGGGAATAGGCGTGTTGATGTGAACAGCGTCAACTTCAGGATCTTCAAGCAGTTCATCCAAATTTGTGCATCGCTTTTCCACCCCAAAAGCATCCCCAATCGCATTAAGTTTGCTCTCGGTGCGTTGGCAGATGCTGGATACATTCGCGTGCGGATGTCGCTGATAAATCGGGATAAATTCGGCACCAAACCCAAGACCGACAATGGCGATATTTATTTTGTCACTCATAGCTTACCTCCTCACATTTATTATCGACTTAAAATTCCCTTTCTGCTGTAATTCCGGATAGGTTTCATCGTTCCCGGAAGAGCAATCACCGATTAGTAGTTGAATGGAATATTGCTTGATTGGTTGATTAAGTTTAAGGCTTTCATTTCATTAAAGACAATCAACGCAATCAACTAATACACCAATTAGCCAGCTATAAAATGGGGAATGCGTTTGACCCTTGTAGAATTAATCCTGAAGCTACCCGCCTTGCGGGTGAAGCATCACTTACCACCGCCTGGCAACCTCTTCTTTTAAAAATTTGAGGCCATCTCTTGCCAGTTGTTCCTCTGTTTCGTACATTCGACGCCATATTTTTGTGGCAGCAGCCAGGTCTTCAAGTGATTGGCCGAAAGCCTCAATGGTCAACCAGCCGTCGTAGTTCACCGCTTTCAATGTATCAAAAGTGGTATTCCAGCGTACACCACCGGTGCCCGGTGTGCTGCGGTCATTCTCCGATGTGTGAACCAGGATAAGATGATCGGCGCAAGAACGAATTGCCCTGGCGACATCTTTTTCTTCAATGTGGGCATGAAAGGTATCATACATCATGCAACAGTAAGGATGATCTATGGCTTCAACGAATTTTACCGCGTCGGCTGCGCAGGTGAGAAAATAGGTTTCAAAACGGTTTAGAAATTCAATGCCGAGCTTCACGCCGCATTGGCCCGCATGTTCCGAAACTTTTTTCAGGCTTTCGACGGCCCACTCCCATTCTTGCTCCGTCGGCCCTTTTCCGCTGAAAATCCCCAGGCCGGAATGCAGCGGTCCATTAAGGGAATATGCTCCCAGAGCCTGACAGCAATCCAGTGTTTGCTTTAGCATATCGATGCCCCGGGATCGAATTTCAGGATTCTGGCTGATCGGATTGGCCTCCTCATTGCAAACTGTCACCGCGGTTCTCTCCAGGCCGAGATCATCCAGGCGTTTGGCCCAGGTCTGCCATTTATTCAAATTGAGATCAAAGACGGGAACCTCTACACCGTCAAAGCCCATTTTTTTTATCTTTTTCAGAACAGGCATCATGTCATCGTGAATATCGTCAGACCAGAGAAATAGATTCATCCCGAATTTCATACCAATCCCCCTTTCTGTTGCACCTGAATACTGCACCTGTTGTAGAGTTTAATTTTCTCAACAATTTTTATGCGAGATTCAGGTATTAATTTATTCAGTAAACTTTTACTATAACCAAAGCCTTTGTCAAGATATTTCTTGAGGCCTCATCAGATTTTCTATTAGATCAAATTTTTTTTAACTATATGTTAATATTTGGTTTAATTTTGTTTCTATATTAACGCTTTCAAAAAATGAGCTATTAGTTCAATCTGTTTTAAGTTTATTAGTTTTTCGTATAAACAAAATAAAATTAATGCAGGTTTATGAAAAAACACGCGAAAGCGTGGTGGGACTAAGAGTCACACCGGCTGATGAGATTCATCTCTATGGATGTGCGGCGGGGAACTGGAAAGATAATCATTCTATCCTATCAATCACGCAATTCATAGAGAAGCCCAGTGAGGAAGAAGCTCAGTCTCGTTTGCTAGTCGAGGGTATAGAAGATGGGTTTTATTTAGCCCTTTTCGGCCAATATATCCTAAAACCGGATATCTTCAAATTCCTTGAAGAAAACATAACCCATAACCTCAGGGAGAAAGGTGAGTTTCAGCTGACCTCCTGTCTTGATCGACTGCGGCAGGAAGATGGCTTCAGCGGTTATATCGTCAATGGGCGCCGATTTGACGTCGGTGTCCCGGATGCATACCGCCAGGCAATAATGGATTTTAGAAATTTATAATGATAGGTTGGTAATAACAAAAGCCATGTATTTTAATATATGGTTATGAACTGAAATCTTATCTTTTATAACCTGGCATTTTTTGCCGATATGCATCACAAATCCATAAGAAATTCGGAGTTGCAGTTAGGCATCTCTAGTTTTAGGCAAGTCCAAATTGATTACCTTTCCTGATGTAATATGCAGTCAGGCTTCTCCGCCAATGAGGATAGATCGATGATGTTTGATTTGACCAAAATTAATTATGTCGGTTGATTCCCTGGTGTGCCTCCTCGGTCCGCGGTTTTAAAAATCCGGCATTATGGTAAGCACTTCGGCGGAGGCCTTTTCGGCATCCGTCCGGCGGCCAAGCTGCCCCAGTGCGGTGGCCCGGATCAGCGCGTCCCAGAAAAATCCGGGAGTATTGAAGCGCTGCGCCTCATCCCAGGCGCGCTCGTATTCGCCCTGGCAATAGGCGTCCATGAACAGCAGGATGTGATACCATCCGGGATGGTGCCGTCCAGCACGAAACGCACTCCTTCTTTCTCGCCAATGCCGCGTGTATCCAGTTTTTCTGCACGGATGATATCCCTGAAAAGCGGCCCGACTACCACGAAATCCGGGAATTGCGTCAGGGAAACGATTGTCGAGGCCCGCGGTTTTGAGGTCATCCCCGTAGACTTTGCCATTGGCTGGGAAACCTACGCCTGCGGTATTATGTGCACCTCCATGAACCTGTGGCGGGAGTCTTAACCATTGCCGGTCAAGGGCGTTCTTCGGACGGCCTCGACCTGCTTGTATGTCTGGTCTCTCAAATTGGGGGTTAACAATTTTACGATAATATCAGATTGGTTGGTAATGCCCAGAGTTTCGAGCCAAGTTTTACCGCGTCTTTTCCGTTGTAACAAAGAACACCCGCTCTGCAATGTGGTGTTGCCGCTAAAAATGCCTTTAAACCGGAAAGATCCTTTTCTTGCCACCTGGCCGATGACTTAATCTCCAGTGCGATGCAGTTTCGTCCCGATTCAATGACAAAATCCACTTCATGACGACCCTGTACTGCCCAAAAATGCAGCGAGGCCTCTTGCCACCTGGCTCTTAGAATTGAGAGCAGATTTTGAGCCACATAGGTTTCAAATAATGCACCATAGAGTGGATCGCTGCGAATCGATGAAGATAAATCCAATCCCGTCATGTAACTTGCCAAGCCTGAGTCGCTCAGATACATTTTAGGCGATTTGATAAGGCGGCTGGATTTATTTCGCAAATATGGCGGGATTCTGTTAAT
>JASFJP010000447.1:0-4417 GCA_050121225.1 Desulfobacterales bacterium | reverse complement strand
AATTTTTGGTAGACCGATACCCATAAATCCGCTTTGATGATTGTAGCTGACATGATAGGTATATGCACTGGCGAACGGACCACCGAAACAGATGGTATTGTAATACATCAGCATACCGAGTGGAAACGCAAGCCCCAAGATCCAAACTAAGCCCATAGCCTTGTTCCTGACCACGACCAAGCAGTAGGCAAAGAGAAGTGTCATGATAATCCCTGCAGGATAGTCAGAAAGATAGGCCAGCCCACTCAGAAATCCAGACAGCAGAATGCAGGTGGCGCGTTCCCGGTTGGCTTTGGTCCGTAGTCTGAGAAGAATATAAAAGGCACCAATTCCGCAGGTTGCGGCCAACTGGTGACCGTAAAAAATAGTCGAAAAAGAAAATGCGAGAGTACCCAATGCATAGGATAGAGTGATGACCACCCTTAGCCATTGATTGGCAACGCCAAGCATTTTCAGTATCTCTAAAAAAAGAAATACCGACAATGCCGAAGGCAGACCAATCACAAAAAGGGATAGCACATAACGAATGTACTTCTCGGAGTCAACTCCAAACGATTTCAGGATAAGATAGAAAGGGACTGCGAGAAAAGACGGACCTGGAGCCTTGTCAGTATAATAGTGTCCGTTATATAATGCCTTGTCTCCGGTGTTTTGGTGATATTTATCGATATTGAAGGTGCCGTGCTCCGCCAAGGCATAAGTTAAATTGAGGCGACTGGCGGCATTCCACGAGCCCGCTCCTATGAAATGAATAAAGTAAGCATAGCAGGTAATAACACACAGGAAGGTAAGTACCGGTACCACCTTTGGGCTTCTCAGGTGCATGAATTATCAGAACTCCTGTTAATTTTCTACTCGATGAGATTTTGACTGAAAATATTTTAGTATAAACTAAATAGGCTAAAAATTTAATCTCAAATGAGGTTTAAATCATCGGGCTTGCGGTCAAGTTAATACGAAATGTACGCCCGATTAAAGATCAGATACCGAAAGATTAGAATATTGTCAATGCTCAAGTTTTAAAAAAAATCTTGCAATTTCAAGGAGTTTTGAGACAGAGCACCTGCTGTTTACGAATTTTCAACCCGGAACCGGCTGTTACCAAACGGTAAACACGTTGGTAATTGCAAATGCTATGTTTCACCCAATGGGTGAAAAAGGCGAATCTGAGTCTTGCCTCAAACTCCATGAATAAATTTAAGGATATCAGTTGACTATAACCTTTGAACCTTGAACCCTGAACCTGGAACCACTCATTTTAGATTAAAGAAAGGAATAAGAATGAACGAAACTACAAAACTTAGAAATACCCTTTTCGGTGCCATTATCTGTTTTGTGACGGTGGTAACTTTAAATTGCTCAGGTGTATCGACAGCTCCATCCGACTCAATTCATTCACCACAAGGCACGACAACAACATTTATATTAATCAGACATGCAGAGAGAGCTAAGGAGTTAGGAGATAGCTATTTGACACAAGCTGGTAGGCAACGAGCTGAGGCGCTGGTTTCAAAAATAGGCGAAATGGATATCACCGCAATATATAGTCCTGATCGCGGTCGAAACCGAGAAACCGTTCAGCCATTAGCCAACCATTTAAGTTTAACCCTTAATTTAATTCCGGAAAAACGGTTGACCAACACACCTAAATTTGCCGATGATTTTGTTAAAGAAGTTATGTCGAAACATGCGGGAGGCATGGTTGTCTGGGTTGGAAATAAGTCGCCTGTCGGTATCTGGGGCGGCAATTTAGAGGAAATATATCTTCGCCTTGGCGGAACCGGTGATGCTCCAGGAAAATACGATGATTTATTTATCATAAAGGTACCGGATACGGGTCCTCCCCAGATTATCAAAACCACGTATGGTAAGCCGGCTGGTCGTTTTGATCAGTAATTGAAAAGTCAATTTAACAGCCAACATGAAACCCGCCAGCAACGATCTTGCCTTCTTTGACTAACCGATTGAATGTATTAATGGCGCTTTCTGTTTTTTCTTCGATTAGCTCAAATCCATGTGTTGCTGCATACTCTTTTAATGCATCGGTCACTCTCATATGACCGGGTGCACCTTTCCCGATCACTAAGATATTCGGCTGGGTCGACAAGATATCATGGACATCATCAATATCAACGGTATGGCCACTGTTCCTCCACCAATCCGGCACCACCGCGCCTTTGATAATTTTGATGTCACTATGATACGTTTGGCCGTTAACAGTTATGGTTCCGAATGAAAATTTTTCAATCATATCGATGAATTGGAAAGCATATGGAATGGTAGGTATGATAGAGACCAGGCTAAGATTTAATCTAAAATTACCAGATAATATGAAAAATTACAAGTTCGAAAACCTTCTCAAACAATCGTATTTCAGGTGTTTTTTGTGTTTGTCTCCAAGATCATCGCTTGTGTATTCTTTTTCATACTAGTGTAAAATAAATTTCACACTTGATATAACTGCCGATCTCCGGTTCAGACTATAACATACTGAAGCCAAACATAATTTTTGATCGCAAGCTCATGGTCCAATTTTTGCTATTATTTTTAATAGCATAGCAATACCTCCCGCTATTGATGGGTAAAGTAGTTCGGTCATCGAAAATACCCAGATCTTACGTGTTTGCTATGTCATCATTGCTTTAGTTACATTTGTACACGTATTTTGCTGCATCGTGTACAAATTCCCTATATCATCAAACTGCTATTCTGGTGGAGACTAGAGGATGGACGACATTATCATTATAGCCACATCAGTGCTTTTCTTTCTTCTTTGGGGCCTATGCACCCTCGCCGTAAAATATTTTAATCTATTCCTTTAAAAGCTGCATTACCTCCCTGAGTGTACCCGTGCATAGATTTCGGAAAGTCGCCTCATGGACTGAATTAAAACATAAAGTATCGCATTAAAAAAAGCTCCCAAATATTTATAATTACTTGAGAGCCTTTATGCCTTTAATGGAGGCGGCATCCGGATTCGAACCGGAGTATAGCGGTTTTGCAGACCGCTGCCTTACCACTTGGCTATGCCGCCAAAAAAAAATGGAGCGGGAAACGGGATTTGAACCCGCGACTTCGACCTTGGCAAGGTCGCACTCTACCACTGAGTTATTCCCGCCCAGAATAACTTTATCAGATAACTATTAATTTCTTTTTTGTCAATAGAAAAGCTCAGGTCTGAAGAAGGTTTCTGAATTTAATGAAGTAATCCGCTCCTGACCAGATGGTAAAAACCAATGCACCCCACAAAAATACCCATCCCACTGTCTGTACATTGATTCCAAATAACGGATAATGAATAATAAGCGGTATAATTGCGGCAATCTGAAAACCAGTTTTGTACTTACCTAGTTTGGAGGCCGAGACATCCTCGCCTTTTTCGGCAATGATGTTGCGCAGACCGGTTACAGCGATTTCACGACCGATAATAATGCACGCCATCCAGGCCGGTACCCAACCCAAAGACGCCAACATTACAAAAGCCGATGAAACCAATAGTTTGTCGGCAACCGGATCCATCACCTTTCCCAAATTGGTCACCAACCCTCGTTTTCTAGCAAAAAACCCATCTAGATAGTCAGTAATGGCTGCGGCACTGAACAAAAGCGCCGCAATTAGGGCACAGAGCCGGTTTGGAAACATTAAAAGAATCACGATCAAGGGAACGGCGACAATTCGAAATAGGGTTAAACTATTGGGATGGATTAAAACAGATTTCACGTTTCTTTTTCTGTTGAATGGCCGGCAGCGAATTCGTCTCTACATTTGCTGCTACAAAAATATAGGTCTTTACCGTTAAAATTGAGATGCACCCCATTTCTTTTAGGAAAATAGGATTCACAAAAGGGATCTTTTATCATGACATCGTCAATCTCCGTTGTGTTATTGCGGGAAACCGACCTCTTGGACGAGTTGGGCAGCATCCAGGACTTGACAGCCCTGTAAAGCAAATAGCCGACAACAATTAATATAATAATGCGAATCATGTAAGTTCTCTAATCCTTTGATGCTCTTCACCAAGGCCATCCAAAAGGGATTGGACACTCTTTAGGAGTACCGGATGAATGATACCAGGATCTATATCACAAATGGGTCTTAACACAAAGCGCCTTTTGTGCATTCGTGGATGAGGAATCACCAACTGTGGCGTGTCCATTACGATATCATCAAAAAAAATGATATCTAAATCAAGAATTCTGGGACCATATCGAATTTTATTATTACTACGTCCGGCCTCGCCTTCTATCGACTTTAACAGTTCCAATAAAGGAAGTGGACTCAGCGTGGTCTCAATTTCTACGACATAATTCATAAACCAATCCTGGTCTTTATAATCAACAGGTTCCGTTTCATAGATACAGGATTGATCCACCAAACGAATGGTCCCCGAAACCGTTAATGCAGCGATGCCGTTGCG
>JASFJP010000446.1:0-4425 GCA_050121225.1 Desulfobacterales bacterium | reverse complement strand
CTACTTTTTCATAATTATCAGATACACTAAAAATTCAAAAAGGAGACTTAAAATGCAATCAAGAATATCTATTATCGCCTTATCACTAATTTTTCTGTCAACTTCTGTGCTGATGGCTGGTTCACATGAAAAGAAAGATATCGTCGACACCGCGGTCTCGGCGGGATCTTTCAACACTCTCGTTGCTGCGGTTAAGGCGGCAGATCTGGTTGACACTCTGAAGAGCGAAGGTCCTTTCACCGTTTTTGCACCGACTGACGACGCATTTGCAAAACTTCCAGCGGGAACTTTGGATGATCTGCTGAAACCTGAAAACAAGGATAAATTGGCGTCGATCTTGACCTATCATGTTGTACCCGGCAAGGTCATGGCAAAGGACGTCGCTACCATGAAAATGGCTGAGACTGTAAACGGTCAAAGTTTCACGGTGAGTATGGAAGGCGAGAATGTCATGGTAGACAATGCCAAAGTCGTTCAGGCTGACATTGAATGCAGTAATGGAGTAATTCATGTGATTGATTCGGTTATTTTACCTAAAGAATAACCATTAGGATTTATGGTCACAAATTCTGAATAGTTCAGTTACTATTTTGAGCTTTCCTGATCCGATTTTCGTAAAAAAGGCGGACACCAAATATTGTAGTCCGCCTTTTATTAAATCGTTTATGATAATTCGATATATCCTAAAATAAAGCGACATTGCTATATGCAATTTTGATTATATTAAGATTTAATTTGTAAAATTTGCGTTTCCTACCAGTATAACAAATCAACCAAAATTGCAGTACATAGATGGTACCGCAACGCTGGCAAAATTACTAATATCATCAAAACCGGCTGCCAAATGAATATAATCCTAAATATAATTTTTGGAAAATAACTCGAGCCTACCAGCAATTTAATTTAAGGTCTGATTTCTGGGGCCGGAACATCCGTATTGGACCTTAGCAGGCCCTCTTCTAAAACCGCTTGTGATACCGATTTCAAACATGTATTTTTACCAAAGTTGGGTTTATGGCGAAGTCCGACTCAGAAATCGCGCCAAATTTCGATGCAATTCTTTGGATATCACAAAATTGCCCGAACCGTGGTTATTCTCAACTATTTGCAATCTATGTTTCGGCTGTAGAATGAACCTCAAATGGGACGAGGGTAAAAATTGACTACTTTTTGTCCCTTTCTGACATGTTATTGAGACGTCCATACAATATTCCAACATGGCCCAAAAACGGGACGTCAAATGAATATCAATATGAGGCGTACTATTGAATTAATCAATAATTAACAGGAGAAACCTACTATGCCGAATATAACCGTTGGAAAGGAACACAATGTCCAGATTGAACTTTATTATGAGGTGCATGGCTCCGGAAAGCCTGTGGTGTTGATCCACGGCTGGCCGCTGATTGGCCACTCGTGGGAAAAACAGGTGCCAGCACTGGTGGATGCGGGTTGTCATGTGATCACATACGACAGACGGGGATTTGGGTAGTCGTCCCAGCCTTTGGATGGGTGCAATTGCGATACATTCGCGCATCTACCATCGCGACATTGCCGCCTTTGCCTCACCCAAGGGCACACTTGATTGCATCAAGGCTTCAGCTAAACAGATTTCCGTGACGACCTGAAGAAGATTGATGTACCCACGCCCATTCTTCATGGCGACTCCGACGCCATCGTACCTGTCGAAGTGAGCGGAGAGCGCACTCATAAGGCGCTGTCCAACAGTCAGATTGAGACCAGTAAGGGCGGACCGCTTGGCTTGAATGCTTCGCATGACGATGCCTTCAATCAGGCGCTGATTGCATTTCTGAAAAGCTGAAATATCACGGATAGTGGCAAGCCTAACAAATGGTTGGTGAGAGGCTTTTGTGGAGCGTAGCGGAGCAAAATTCCCTTAGCCATTACGTTACGAACTCAGATGATTACAACCTATAACTATACATCGGTATCGGCTGATTATTGAGATATCGTTTTCATATCTCAGGTGTAAAATTCCGGCATCTAAGTGACGTTCCGAGACTGCATATTAGCCCTACGAAACCCACACATTGACCGATGTTTATAAATAGGCAATAAATCTACAATAGGAAATTCTTCTGAAATGGATTTGATTAGTATATGTAATGCGACAAAAAGTTCCAATAAGATATCGGCATTTATTTGATGACTATTCAATTTTATCCATAAAATATGGACTTTCGGATGATTCAAAAATCCCGCATCCAAATTCTTAATGATGCCCATACCGTCAAAGGCAAGTACGTGCTGTACTGGATGCAGCAATCCCAGCGAGCTGACTATAATCATGCTCTGGAGTATGCGATCCAACAGGCCAACCGTTTGGGGCAGGGGGTTATTGTCGCATTTGGCCTGATGGACGACTATCCGGAGGCCAACCTGCGTCATTATACGTTCATGCTGGAGGGTCTGAAGGAAACCCAAGGTACGCTTGCTAAACGCGGCATCAAAATGGTCATTCAAAGGGGGGCACCGGCCAAGGTTGCTTTAAAACTTGGCTGCAACGCATCTGTGATAGTTTGTGACTGCGGTTACCTGCGGCATCAGAAAGCCTGGCGTGGCCAGGTAGCGCAGCAAGCCGCCTGCCGTGTCGTGCAGGTTGAAAGTGATGTGATCGTGCCGGTCAAGGTGGTTTCCAATAAAGCCGAGTATGCCGCTCGCACTATTCGCCCCAAAATTCATAAACATCTCGCTAATTTTTTGATTGATATTAGATCCACTGCCGTCAAAAGATCTTCATTGAATCTTAACATCAAAAGCATTGACGTAAAGAACGTCAACTCTGTCCTGCAAAAGATGACGATTGACCGCAGTGTGCCGCCTGTTACCAATTTTTTCCAAGGCGGATCATCGCGAGCCAGACAGATATTCAAACACTTTCTTCACCGGCGCCTGGCCCACTATGTCGACAATCGCAACCAGCCCCAGACAGATGATATCTCCCACATGAGCCCTTATCTGCATTTTGGCCAAGTTTCTCCGCTTTACCTGGCTTTACAAATTAATCTCGTCGGCAGTGGTCTGCAAGCCGGAAAAGACTCATTTCTGGAAGAGTTAATCGTACGGCGCGAACTGGCTATGAATTTTGCCAACTATGCACCGCACTACGATTCCTATAAGTGTTTGCCGAATTGGGCCCGCAAAACCCTTGCCGATCACCAAAAAGACGCCCGTGAATATGTCTACACCCGGCGACAACTGGAAAACGCTGAAACCCATGATGACTACTGGAATGCGGCCATGCGTGAGATGAAGGTAACCGGGTTTATGCACAACTATATGCGTATGTACTGGGGCAAAAAAATTTTGGAATGGTCCAAAACCCCCGAACACGCATTTCGAACCATGCTGGCCATTAACAATAAATATTTTGTAGACGGCCGGGATCCCAACTCTTATACCGGTGTGGCCTGGGTTTTTGGCGTGCATGACCGGGCCTGGTTCGAGCGGCCGATATTTGGCAAAATTCGCTACATGGCCGCCTCCGGTTTGGAACGAAAGTGCGACATCCAGGGCTATGTCAAAAAGGTAGATTCATTGACAAATTGAGCGTGACGCTTATGCCGAAGCACAAAACGCTATCTGATGGAGGCCTTTTACCGCTGGATGCGTAAACGCTACGAACTCTTGATGGACAAAGACCAGCCTGTCGGTGGAAAATAGAACTACGATCAGAAAAACCCCCGGGTTGGGATAATGTATCGCACTTGGGATCGGATGGACAGCAGGGAGAAGAAGCAGGTTCTAAACCAGGCCGCCGCCTGCCGCCAAGACCTAAACCGCCTCTGAGGACCACATCAACATTGCCTCTATCAGGGTTTAGAAGATTTTTTTTGCATTGTGTGGCAACAAACTATATCGGCTATTATCTTTGCCTTCAAATGATTGAATATTTTCGATTGAATAATCAATTTTTGCCTGTCTGGATCATAAATCCCTCAGATTGCTTTGCGCACAAAGTCAACGAAATTTCTAACGGCTTGCAAATATTCATCGCCGCCCACAGCTGCTGAGTTGTTATGTCCCCCACCACGGATAAATTTCAGTTGCTTGAAAGAAGCGGTGCGTTTGTATAATTCACGGCTCATCTCGTGCGGAACGAGTTTGTCGTCCGTGCCGTGGATGTAAAGAACCGGAACCTGCAGACGGCTCACTTTTGCTACAGATTCGAAGCGTTGATGGACGATGAGTTCAATCGGAAAAATTCGGTATTGGGGCATCCGCCGCGCCATGTCCGCGATTGAGGTAAATGCAGCCTCCACGATTAAACCACCGGCGCCAGGATGATCTACCGCCAGCTGGATTGCTACGGCAGCGCCGAGAGAGTGACCGTAGATAAAGATGGATCCAGGATCTATGCCTTTTTGCTCGACCAGATAAGACCAGGCAGCCTGGGCATCCAAA
>JASFJP010000445.1:0-4459 GCA_050121225.1 Desulfobacterales bacterium | reverse complement strand
ATCCTGGGGCTGGAGCAGGTCCCAAGGGTTTGGCTGTTCGCCAATTAAAGTGGTACGTGAGCTGGGTTTAAAACGTCGTGAGACAGTTTGGTCCCTATCTTTCGTGGGCGCAGGATATTTGAGGGGATCTGTCCCTAGTACGAGAGGACCGGGATGGACGAACCAATGGTGTTCCAGTTGTCGCGCCAGCGGCATTGCTGGGTAGCTATGTTCGGAAAGGATAACCGCTGAAAGCATCTAAGCGGGAAGCCTACCCCAAGATTAGATATCCCTTCCGCTGGGAAACCAGTAGAACTGAAGACCCCTTGAAGACTACAAGGTTGATAGGCCGGATGTGTAAGCATAGCAATATGTTGAGCTTACCGGTACTAATTGGTCGTGCGGCTTGGCCACAAAATAATTTACATGATCTGCCTGAATGTCAGTGGCTGGTGCTTAGATATAAATTGCCAAAAATTCAAATTGCTCTTTAGTAATAAATTTTCGGTGGCAATAGCGAAGAGGAGACACCCGTTCCCATCCCGAACACGGAAGTTAAGCTCTTCAGCGCCGATGGTACTGCACGGGAGGCCGTGTGGGAGAGTAGGACGCCGCCGAATTCTTTCCACCTAGACCCGGAATCATAACTTGATTCCGGGTTTCTTTTTGGTAAGCACACTTTTTAACCAACCAACCACCACCGTGGTCTGTTTAGAGCGTTTTTCAGAATAACGTTCCGATATCGTTGGTATTGTAAGCCTTCTTTGGGTAATCCTTAACGTCTATGCTTTGATCCAAACGCTCTGATAATTTTTTTATGCTGGCCATTGCTGCTGGCCGCTTATATAGAATCGGCCCAGCAGCACTGCACGGATTGAAATGTTTGATTTACTTTCCTAATAAATACCTTGTTACGCCAAGCGCATTGTAACCAAGCTCTGGGTCGGCACCACACAAAGGCATTCGGTTGAGGGTGCAGCCGTCTAACCGTATGATTAGAACCCCCCGCAAAAATGTCTGCAAGCTTTTCGATGGTCGCTTTTTGCGGATCATGGGATAAGTAATGGTCGTGTCATATATTGTTAGGGACCACATTGTTTGCAAAAAGCATATATTCTTTAGCATAAAAAAAGAAACATAGCGGTTGTCCTAAATTGCGATAACCTTTGATGATTGTACAAAAATATCTTCGCCTGTTATTATCCTGAAACAAAAGGAACATATTTATGACAACCGGTATAGATGGAACCTATTCTTTAAAATCCCTGAAATATCGTCAGAATCTTGATTCTTCTTACTTATTCTTAATCGTCGCCACCATCCGGTTTGAAAGTTATGGAAATTCTATATACTCGTATCTAAAAGGAGATCATACGGCGAATAAGATATAAGACACTAATATCATATAGAAAAATGAATATGGAGCTGCTTGGTATCGATAGGTTTCGCCTCAGAACTCTTGTGGTGAATTTTCTTCACGATTTTTGGCACCTCTTTTGCATTTTTCTAATCAATTTCAATCATTCATTTCTATACTATTTTAAACCAACATGTTTGTCAGAGGTCTCAAAACAAAAATTGCGATTAATATCGCTGTCCTTCTTTTTTTAGCCATCCTAATGATCGATTTAGTCACATTGATTACCGCTAAACGAAATCTGATGCGTTCTGAGCTTTCCAGGGCAACGATCCTTTTAGACTATCTGGAATATATTCTTGTAAATGATGCTGCTGAGAACTATTGGTCGCCAACCTCGGATCCCAAAGAGATTATCACAAAGCTGATAAATGATTTAGAGTTCACATGTGCGCTGATATTAAGAGAAAACAAAGACGTTGTTTTTCTTGGAAACCAGACCGAATCTTCGTTTAAAGCACTCGTTTCTTTTACTAAAGAAGCCATGCGTAAAGACAAAAAGATGGTTCAATACAGCGGAAACACGTGGGAAGTCTTCTGGAATCAGAATGCAAACCTCTGGATGTCCGCACCTTTCATTAAAAATGGTACACTCATTGGCGGTATTGGCATTGTTTTACCGCTGGAGCGAGTCTATCAAACCCTGCAAAATTCCCAGCAGATTGTGTTGATCTACAGCCTTGTTAATTTAACAATTTTTACCCTCATCGGTATCTATAGAATTTCCAAACTATACCTTCAACCCCTTTCAAGACTTGCCAAACGAGCGGAGGAATATAAAGAAGATGATGATCTTATTTTTTCCGTTCGAAGAGAAGATAATGAGCTCAATCGGTTGTCTAAGGCTCTCAACAGTATGTTGAAACAAATTTCGGAAGACAAGCAAAAGCTTCGATCCACCGTCCAATCCTTAGAAAAAGCAAATCTTGAACTAAAAAGAGCTCAAAAAGAAATCATCAGGGCAGAGAAATTAGCTTCGGTGGGGAGATTATCGGCCGGTATTGCTCACGAAATTGGAAACCCAATTGGAATTATTATCGGTTATCTTGACCTTCTGAAGCAGAATGACATAACCACGGATGAAAGAAACGAGTTTCTTAAACGCACGGAATCTGAAATTGACCGGATCAACACGATTATCAGACAGCTGCTCGAGGTATCGCGGCCATCCAATTCCGGGCGGAGACCAGTTTCAGTTCATGAAATAATTTACGACACCGCTGACGTTCTGCGTGTTCAACCATTAATATCGAATATTAACTTATCGCTCTCGTTAAGGGCCAAAAATGATAAAGTTTACGCCGATCCCCACCAATTGCGCCAGGTCTTTTTAAACCTGATCATCAACGCTGCGGATGCCGTTTCATTTGAAGGTATAAAGAACGGCGGTGAGCTGGATATAGCCACCGAACTCGAGAACTGCAGAGGCCTTGAGATGAAAGTTGCTTCCGCTGAATTAAAAATCATATTTCGAGATAACGGCCCTGGAATTCCGGAGGAAAATATTGAAAATGTCTTTGACCCTTTTTTTACTACTAAGGAACCAGGTAAGGGCACCGGTCTCGGCCTCTCAGTTAGTTTTATGATCGTTGAAAGCATGGGCGGTAGAATGACGGTGGCCAGTAAGGTCGGTAAGGGAACAACAATGATTATTTATTTACCGCTTCACTAAGCTAAGTCCATCGATTCCATAGTGTTTATGGAAAAAGGGAATGCAACTTAAATGGATACCAATAATTCTAAAAAGCAATTGTTGATCATAGACGACGAAGCAAACATGCGGCACATGCTTTCGACTGTGCTCAAGAAAGCCGACTATTTCGTTGAGACGGCTGCAGATGGTGTCGAAGGTCTGCGCATGATCGAACAAACAACGTATGACGTTATACTATGTGATATTAAAATGCCCAAAATGAGTGGCATGGAATTTCTAAAGGCCGCTGGCGATAAGATCGCATCGAGCACGGTTATTATGATGTCCGCTTATGGCAGCATCGATACGGCTGTTGCTGCTATGAAATTGGGTGCTTACGATTACATATCAAAGCCATTTAAAACTGATGAAGTCTATTTGACATTAAAAAAAGCCGAAGAGCGGGAAGGGCTGAAAGCAGAAAACAAACTTTTAAAGCACCAGATTCAAAAAATTGAAGGCAATTACGCCTTCGGCAAAATGGTAACCAAAAGCAAGGCTATGCAGTCCGTGTTACGCTTGGCAGAAAAGGCCTCCCAGTATAAGACTACGGTGCTGATACTTGGCGAGAGCGGGACCGGAAAAGAGCTAATCGCCAGGGGAATCCATTTTGGCGGTGGACGCTCTAAAAGGCCCTTGGTCCCCTTAAATTGTGGTGGAATACCGGAAAACTTACTTGAAAGCGAGCTTTTTGGATATAAAAAGGGAGCATTTACCGGCGCAGATCGAAACAAAAATGGTCTTTTTCAAGAAGCCGAAGGTGGAACTATTTTCCTCGACGAAATCGGTGAACTCCCTCTATCATTGCAGGTGAAGTTATTGAGGGTTCTTCAAGAAAATGAAATAAGACCAGTAGGGGAATCAAAGCCAAAAACAATAGATGTACGGGTCATCGCAGCCACCGCAAAAAATTTAGAAGAAGTAGTTAAAAAAGGGAAATTTCGTGAAGACTTGTACTATCGTTTGAATGTTTTGACCATAAATCTCCCGCCGTTGCGCGAACGTAAAGAAGATATCCCGTTGCTGTGCAACCTTTTCATCAATCGTTTCAACAAGATCCTTGAAAAAGATATTCAAGGATTGGCACCTGAACCCATGTCGCGTTTGCTGAACTATTCGTGGCCTGGAAATGTACGGGAGTTAGAAAACGTAATCGAAAGAGCCATGGTCTTGGCGGATGATTCACAGCTTACCGTCGATCAGTTGCCGAAAGTTCTAAATCAGCGCCACAGAGAGGATCTATCTGAAACGCTCTTTGAAAGTTTGTCGTTAAAACACGCCCAGAGAGTCATGGAAAAAAAGCTCATCTCCGAGGCACTTGAAGAGACCAATGGCAATCGAAACCAGGCTGCCCGGCTGCTTGAAATCAG
>JASFJP010000444.1:0-4463 GCA_050121225.1 Desulfobacterales bacterium | reverse complement strand
TGGCGTTCGATAACTCTTGCTTTACCCGGGCAATTCGCTCCGGCGGATTCTCTTTTATCTGATAGTTAGGGGGTCGAAATTCTGCAAAAGGGTTTATCATTTCTCAGAAACCATTTTACCCATATCATTGGGCGTTTTCCAGATCTAAAAAGCCGATGTTTTCAAAGCTACAATAGTCAGTTTTTCAACACTAGGGTTGCATTATTCATTCTGGCGTAGATTCCAAGATAGTGCGAGATTAACTCTCCAAGGGCCGAATCTTCTTTGTACATTTTATACTCTACCCTTTTGTTATGGGACAATAAAATGGGTTGGATGCGAAATAGGAGGCTGCGACCGTTATCGCCCTTCTCATAAATAAAATATTCTTCGACTTCGAATCCAACATACGAGGCGGGAGTCCACTCTGATTCCCCAAACGTGCCACCCTCAAAAGTCCTTATGTACTCGAATTTTTGCCCGAAGGTTCCTTCAAAGTTTAATTTAACTAATTCAAGTACTTCGGAGAGATCTTTATACATCGGCTGATAAAAACAGCCTCTGCTTCGCGCAACACCTCCGTTTGGGGTCAGATATACCTTTTCCGAGGTAAGAACACCCACACCGCCTTCCCCCGCATGTCTTGAACCTTTGTCGTTCATACCAATGGGAATTCCATTTTCTTCACGAAGCGATACGTTTATCATCGGCAGCGTCAAGATCGATAAAATCGCATCGTTCGTTACATGCTGGACATCGCTGGGGCGGTGCATTCGCATACTCTAATATGTGGCAGCCTCGGCAATTGGAGTACTTACAGGATGGGCACCGTTCGGACTCGGTCAGATAACCGCAATTTGTGCATTTCCAATTGTACATGATGAACCTCCTCAGCCGGGTGTATCGGTTGGGTATCATAAATGCGTGGATGCTTGTTATTATGACCACAAGGTGGCACTTGTCAAGTCAACTTTATCTTCGAGTTTAAGATTCGTACCGACAGCATCAGCGGGTGGCAGCCCCCTTGAATGTCGATAGTTTTTTGACCCAGCTTTATCATTGACGGTACGCAATCTCTGGGTATCTTAGGCCGAAATTAAGAATAAGCTTGACATAATTAAACTAATAAAGTTAATAGAATTAAGTTTCTGTAGATCATATAGTAAAAAATTGAAACTTGGAAGATTTTTAAAACCTTTTATTTCAACTTAATTTTTTTAGGGGGCAAATATTTATCTAAAAGCAATTCTGAATCTCACACGGGCCCATTTGTCACATCACGAATAATTCTTCACTAACTTAACACGGCACAGCAGATCATATCGGCCACCTGAAAAACCGATTTCATTATCAGCCGCCAAGGCGCTACAAATATTGACATTACCGAACGACAACCAGGATCATTCGAACCTTGGGTATTCAAAGACTCTCGTTATGACTCAAAAATTTAACGTCAATATACGGCTTTTCTGTCATATCGTGGCCATACCCTATCGATTTTGACGAACTTATCAATTCCTATGAAAGGAGGTGAAGTTTATAGCAGTAAACATGGGGGGCATTTCACAGCATAGCTGTAAAACTGAGGACATCATTTGTGTTTAGCGTTGAAAAAAACCGACTGGTTTAAATTAAGGAAGGAGGAAAGTGATGGTATATATCGTATTATATCTTGTGGGGGGGTTACTGTTCGTCAACGGCTTGTTCTTAGCGGGTCATGTAACCAATCTGGCGGGGGTAGCATCCTTCAATTTCATAGGCGGAACCTTAATAACCATTATGGCATTGTATATTGCTGCAAAAGATCTATATAACGCATTCGGAGAAACCGTTTCCAACACTGTTGGAGCAACATGCCTTACATTTTCTATTGCCTACCTGATGATTGCCTTTGAAGGATTTAGTATTGTCAGAGGATTTGAAGTTAAAGCTGATTTCACGGCCTTGGGTTGGTACTGCTTACCGATGTCTATATGCCTATTTTTTATATTTCTTGGGTGGCTGCAAATTATTGGTAAAACGCTTCCTAAGGTTCCCCAGTTCGCAGTTCTGTGGCTGGCCTGGGCTGTTTGTTTTTTTCTCTTCTTTCTCACACTGGCCGTTCAGTTGCCGCTGGGAACCATTACGGGCTGGTTTATTCTAATTGTAGGCATCATTACTTGCTCGTATCCTGCACTTGCGAATTTTCAAGGTGGAAAAGTCGGTAAGTGGTAAGGTTGCTATTTCAGTTTTGTGCCTACCCTTATCGCCAAAACTATTCATTTAAAGCCGGCTAAGGTATTTCCATAACTTCTAACATATGACTCAAATGCCCCTCTCCATCCCATTAGCTGTTGAACATCATTAATTTAATTTGCTCCTGGATTGCCTTTCATTTCGCATCCCTGCGGCCGCAGACAGCCCGGCCGTCAGCCGATGCACTGATGTCGGGTCGCTATCGCACAGCATATGTTTGCCTATAGGTAACTTCTTATTTTAAAACGGGATTTCAATTCATTTCCCGTAAAATGTAGCTTTTAGAAAAAAGAAAGCGGGTTGAATTACGTCAAAGTGTCATCACTATCTTTCGGTGTATAGAAAGCCACACACGCGAGGATCGTTTGTCGAACAACCCGCCTGCCTAGACTGTGGCATTTGCCCCTGTTATGTAGTTATAACCCCCACTGCCAAGCTAATGAATGCAGATCTAATCTATTTAAAAAAATATTTATTATCAAAAATTCAATAGGTTATAAGAAACTCTACTTCGTTCGATCCATCTGGCAAGATATTTGCGACTATTAACTCTGTAACAAAAATGGGTTTGCTGAATCGATTTTGAAATAATATAGATTAGGCATATAAGTTTTGTTTAGTTTTAATCGGTAAGGTTATCTTGGATTGTATATCAACGCTTTAGCTTATGAATCATGTCGTAGATTCATTTTAACTCACCAAACCAAAAAGGAGCTTCATAATGGGACTATTTGATTTTGTAAAAGACATCGGCAACAAATTGTTTAACCGCGACGAAGAGGCAGCGGAGAAAATCAAAGCGCACATCGAAGAATCGAATCCAGGAATTCAGGATCTTGTTGTTGAATTTAACGACGGCGTGGTATCACTGACTGGAAATGCTAACAGCGCCGAAGCGCTGGAAAAAGCGGTACTAATGGCGGGCAACGTCAAAGGTGTGGCAGAGGTCAAGGCGGACAGTCTTTCCGCACCGCAGCCGCAAGCGACGGTTGAATATTATGTCGTCGAAAAAGGAGACACCCTGTCAGCAATTGCCAAACACTATTACGGCAAAGCCAATGACTACCCGCGCATTTTCGAGGCCAATCGCGAGGTAATCAAAGATCCGGATCTTATTTTCCCGGGACAGAAAATCCGCATCCCTAAGGATTAATCTCAGTGCACCTGAGCGCAACAGCGCTCCGGTGCCACCAATTGGTTGCATATCGGACTAAAAACATAAGATAACCTATTCGCAAATGTAAAGGAGGACCCCATGTTTAATATTAGTGATCTTCTAGGAGCCGTTATGCAGAGTGGTATGACTCGGTCATCCAACCAACGCCTTGAGAATGCCTTTCGTGCCGGTGGGCAAACTTCTGACAATGTTCTTTCGGAAATGCTCGGCGGTTTGGGAGGTGGCGGTGGTCTCGGCGAGTCTCTTTCTCAGATATTCGGGGGCGGCGGAGGCGGTGGGCTTGGAGGCGTACTTGGAAATGTATTGAGTGAAGCCGGTCGCTCCCTTGGCGGAAATCAAAACTTGGCCATGGGTGGTTTAGGAGCCCTTGCAGGTGCCCTTTTTGGCGGTGGAAAAAGCCCGGTTAAAGGGGCCCTTGGCGGTGGCGTAATGGCCCTGTTGGGCGCTATGGCTTTTTCGGCGCTTAAAAAGGTTGGAAACCGGCAACCTTCGGTACCACTTGGTCTTCGTGAGCCCGCATCACCAAATGAAGAGCAGGAATTGGAACAAGAAACCGAGCTTGTGTTTAGAGCCATGATTAATGCGGCCAAAGCTGACAACCGTATCGATCGAGAGGAGCTGCAACGAATTTTGGGCAAACTGGAAGAGATAGGCGTCGGTAATGAGGAGAGAGAATATGTCATAACCGAATTGAAGAAGCCTATGGAAACGGATGCGCTCGTCAACGCGGCTTTTGGTCGTCCCGAATTGGCCGCTCAACTTTATGCCGCCTCTTTGCTGGCCATTGAGATCGACACGCCGGCAGAGCGGGATTACATGCAAAATTTTCGTACCCAGCTGGATCTACCCCCGCAGGTAGCCGAAGACCTTGAGGAAACTGTGGGTGTTCGGGCTTCCGACTAAACTAATATGTTATCGGCGTGATCAATATTTAAATTAATGAATTAGGATACTTAAAGGCTGTTGAAGAGGTTATCTCTTTAACGGCCTTTTCCTTTTATAGCGGAACGTTATTCTGACCAACGCTTTATTGGGGTCCGAAGGAAAAACCAAAGGTCACGGCGAATAATTG
>JASFJP010000443.1:0-4468 GCA_050121225.1 Desulfobacterales bacterium | reverse complement strand
TTGAAGAGGCTTGCAATCTTAAACTATTCAAAAAACGGGCACGCCGGGTATATTTGACGGACGAGGGTAGAATTCTTTTTGATTTTGCGGAGAGAATTTTCAAATATGAAAAAGAAATCGAAAATACCATTGATGACATGCGTGAATTGAAGCGAGGCATTCTCAGTCTCGGGACCACCAAAGCCTATGCACGCTATTTTATGCCCTTGATGATCAGCAACTTTCACAAAAATTATCCGAATATCAAAATCCAGTTAAACGAAGGCAGCTCCTTGGATATGATTTACAGTCTACTTGACTTCAAAATCGAGGTGGCGGTGATCGCAAGAGCTATGGATCATCCCGAAGTCAATTTTTTTCCTTTCAGCAAGGAAGAAATGGCGATAATCGTGGCTCCGAATCACCCGCTAACCCGCACCCGCAAAAAGTCAATATCTTTCAAAGAGTTGGCTGATGAACCCTTTATCATGAAAGAAAACGGCTCGGGAACACGGAAATTGGTAGAACAGCTGTTTGAAAAAGAAGGCTGCGAACCGAATGCGCTGATGGAAACTAGCAACACCGAATTCATTAAACAATTAGTGCAGCGTGGGGAAGGCGTGTCTTTTTTGGTCAGGGAAGCGGTCGCCGCCGAAATTGCCGATAAGATGCTTGCCGAAGTACCATTGAAGGGCCAAAAAATATATTTGGAGGTCAGTATTGCCTACTTAAAAAATCAGGTTCTTTCACCGCCGGCAAGGGCGTTTGTGGATACGCTAACTAAATTGAGATCGGAGGATATTGATCCCATGGGTATTGGCGCCATGATGGCAAAAATACTTGCCCAACGCAGGAAACTGGCGGAATGAAAACCATCATAGCGAATTAGCAAACAATGAAGGGTAATAAAATCAGCCCTCCGTCGTTGACTTTAGAAATGACAATTATATCTTAAGTAGTCGGCTATAGCATGCGTTGCCGAGTGCTATCCAATTTGAAATTAGGGGGGCATCAATATGTTAGAGACAAGACGTGGCGGGACTGATTACGAGAGTTCGATTGAGATCGGCGAAGGAATTTATTGGGTGGGGTTTTATGACCAGCAATCCGGATTGCACTGCAATCCTTATATGATCGTCGATAATGATGAAGCTGTGGTGATTGACGGCGGAAGTCGTCCGGATTTTCCAAGTGTCATGATGAAAATATTACAGACCGGCATCGCGCCAAATAAGATACGGGCACTTATATATCAGCACTATGACCCCGATCTTTGCGGCAGCATCCCGAATTTTGAGCGTATCATCAATCGCGAGGATTTAAAGGTCATTTCAGCGACCGAAAACCTTATGTTTATTAGGCATTATTCAGTGTCGTCTCGATTGGTCCCTCTTCATAAAATAAACTATCAGTATACATTTTCTTCGGGTCGCAGACTGCAATTTATTAAAACACCTTATTCGCACTCCGCCGGAAGCTTTGTTACCTTTGATCCTGAGAGCAGAATTCTTTTTTCAAGTGATTTATTGGGAAGCTACGGCAACGATTGGGAGCTGTTTTTAAAGGTAGAGCCTGAATGCCGTGAATGTGTGGATTTAGGGAATTGTCCCCAAGCAATACCCAACTGTCCTATTATTGATATCTTAGATTTTCACCGCAAACTAATGCCGTCCTGCAATGCGCTGAGATACTCCCTGGAAAAAATCTTAGAAATGCCGTTTAAGGTCATTGCCCCCCAGCATGGCAGCATCATCAAAGATCAAGAGGATTTGAAATATATTTTTAGGTTGCTTACATCCCTGCAAGACGTGGGAATAGACGGTATTGTAAAAGACAATTATAACTTTAAATTTGATAATTCGGACGAGCGTTTTAATTAATGAAGAATGAAGAGCTACTGCGAGAGTTTATAAAATCCATCGATGTCAAAGAATCCCATTTTTCTTCACTGATTCTTCAGCTCATAGAATATTGGGCCAGAACTAAAGACTATCAAATGGATAATCGACTACTTCACGACCTGGTCTTTAAGTATGCCGCTGCGGAAAAAGAACTCAAACAGCTGAATAACCAATTGATATTAAAACAGAATCGAATTGAGGAAGATCTTGCGGCAGCATCAAAGATTCAGAAAAGCCTTCTTCCTCAGAAGATAAATTCAATTAAGAATTTGGAGGTTGCCTGGAAATTCAAGCCTTGCAATAAAATCGGAGGCGATATCTTTAATATGGCCCAACTGGATGACGAACATTGGGCGATATACATGCTTGATGTGAGTGGGCACGGAGTTCCGGCAGCCATGGTCGCTGTATCGGTTTTTCAGAATCTTCAACCTCAAGGCGGGAATATTATATTGAAAGCCGGAGGATCTCAATCCGGCCGGGGAATCCGCAGTCCTGCCAAAGCCCTTGAAATGCTCGACCAGGAATACACCTTCGATCGGTTTAATAATTTTTTCACGATCAACTATGTGATATTGAATGCGGCCACCGGTCGGTTTACATGCAGTAGTGCCGGTCATCCCCCACCGATCATTGTAAGAACGGGCGGTACCTTAGACGTGCTGGCCAGGGGCAGTCCTCCCATCGGAACTCGAGATCTACGTCTGACAAATGATCAGATCATATTCCCGGAGGACAGATGCCATCTCGAACCTGGGGATAAGCTGATATTTTATACGGATGGTGTGTTTGAACATCAAAATAGCAAGGGTGAATTTTACGGTAGCAAACGATTACACAGGAGGTTGCAGGAACTTAATGACAAACCGATTTCCGAACTGATCGAAACCTTGTTTAAGTCATTGATGGATTTTGGCTATCACGCAGAACCAAAAGATGATATTTCTTTGCTGGGATTAGAATTTAGAAACAACCCTGGCCAGGATTGATGGCATTTATACCCTATTTTCTTGGAAATAGTATGGAACCTAAAAAAGACGGTGCATTACGCGAGGCAGTTTTAGAGATTTATAATTTTATAGGAGAAAACCTATACCTGAATCGTCCCGATATGGAGATCAACGGGGATAAATTCAACTCAACCTTGCTGATGAGCCTTCTAACCGGGCTTTGTCAAGGTAAGGAACTCATTATCGGAGAACCCGGGCTGGGAAAAACGACATCCGCGGAATACGTTTGTTCCCTTCTGTATCGATTCCCCCTTGGTACCATTTGGAACAGCGAGGTATCCGGGCATCCCGAGCAAACCGAAGAAAAGATTATTGGGCGCCCCGACCTCGGAAAGCTCAACCAGGGAGAAGAAGTCGTTGTTTGGTCCCACTTTACGATGCTGCCCGTCAAAATTGTCGACGAAATCAACCGGCTCCCTGAGACGAAACAAAGCATCATATTAGACGGCGTAGACCGCGGCAATTGGGAATATCTCAATGATGCGGTTATGAACCGCGAGTATTGTCTCTTCGCCACCGCGAACTATCAGGATCGCGCCACGCACACGATTATTGCTCCTCTCATTGATCGTTTCGACATCATGGTAGAATCAAAGCATCCGGGTCCCAACCTTGCCTATAGCATCGGAGCCCAAAGCGCAAAAGACGATATACTTCGGCACGAGAAGCTGGAGGATGAATTTAAGAAAGTTTTAAATGAAAAGATATCCGTCCGTCAGCGAATGGAGCGCATTGCAAAACTCTGCGCTCTATTTGGAAAGGATTTAATGCATACCTCGGGTATTCGATCCCTTTCCGATTCAGAGCGCCGCGCGATTCGATCCCGTTTGGAAGCCATCCGTTTTGATTTAGATGCCAATGCCTTTCTGCGGATGGTTCTGGCGGAACTCTCCTTTTGTTGTCGGTTCGGTCAGAAACGTTCACAAGATAGTTGCGAGAAGGGGTGCCATTTTACGGAATATCTCTGTTATGCGGTGCAAACCTGTATATCCAACCGTCTGCCCATGAGTGTGCGTATCTTCTCTCAGGCCTTAGCTTGGTTGCTCGGGGATCAGGAAGTGGATCTGCAACATCTTAAAGCGATCTTGCCGTATACACTAGCCCATAGGGTCCAATGGAAAGAGGAGACCATTGCCCAGCAGGAAAGGGAGGCGCGTAACGATCCCCTTGAAATTTATATGGCCAAAAAAGCCATCAAAAAAATGTATCGACGATATATGGAGCAAGGAACTCAGATCAAAAACTCGCTAGCGATTGCCTGCCGAATTATCGAAGGGGAGACCTTGGAGCCTATTCACGGCGATCACCCTCTTTACTGGGAAATCAGTAAGGATCTTGGAAAGGAGATTAACCAGGCATGAGGAATCCATTTCAAGATTTCCAGACGGTTTCCTTTAGGAAGAAAAAGATACCCTTGTCGCGCATTGTGCGCGCCAAACAAGAAGTCATGGAACATATTTTAGAGGGTTATCTACACCTGGTTGAGGCGGAAGCAAAGGACTTCGTTTGGTTAGTGGAACAAAGCCGTGTGCTCAAAACCTATAATGAGGCTTTACATCACGTCCAGCGGTTGAATTA
>JASFJP010000442.1:0-4475 GCA_050121225.1 Desulfobacterales bacterium | reverse complement strand
CACCGTATAACGTGATCATGGATGAGGAGTCATGAATGATGGCAAAAGACCATATTGTACGGTCATATGATCAGGAACTGGATTTACTGCAATCGAAGCTTTTGGAAATGGGCCAAGTCGCCGAAGCTCAACTTTCTAAGGCCATCGACGCCCTGGTTTCCAGAGATAGCAGCCTGGCCGTCAATGTCATTTACAGTGATACCAAGGTAAACGAACTGCAATCCGAAGTGGACAGCCTAGCGGTTCGGATGCTGGCTATGCGCCAACCGATGGCCCTTGATCTGCGGCAAATTATCTCCGGGTTAAAAATTGCGTCCGAATTGGAACGAATTGCCGATTATGCCGCAAATATTGCTAGAAATGCCTTGGAGTTGAACCAGGTCTCGCTTGAAAAGCCGATTGAACTCATTCTTCGTATGGCCGAGGTGGCCCGGCAGATGCTCAGATATGTTATGCACGCGTATCATGAAAAAGATGTTTCCGAAGCCATTGATGTGTGGAAACAGGATGAGGAAATAAACGAGATTTATGCAGAACTTCTCGTCCAGCTGCGATCCTATATGGAGCTAGATTCTGACAACATCAAAACCTATACCAGCTTAATCTTTGTAGCGAGATGTTGTGAGCGCATTGGGGATCATATCAAGAACGTAGCTGAGAGTGTGTATTACATTGAACATGGCAAAGCATACGCTGAGATGCCGATGAGCAAATGATAATCAAATAAACGGCATATAAGCAGGTGTCGTCATGATGAAAACGACCCTTTTTGTCCTTTATATATTCTTATTAAATCTGGGCTCGGCCCAAGCCCGCGATGAGATTCGGATTGTCGGATCTTCCGCTGTATTACCGTTCATTCAGACAGTGGCCGAAAATTTTTCTGCCACCGGAAATCTTCCACCAGCGTTAGAAATCACGGGTACCGGCAATGGTTTTCGACTATTCTGTGCCGGTATTGGATACGAGTACCCGGATATTAATGCTACCCCAAGGCCGATGACGGATACCGAATTTGCCCAATGTAACACCAACGGTATCACTTCGATCGTCGAGATGATCATCGGACTCGATGGGATTGTTTTGGCCAACTCCAAGAATTCGCCCCAATATGACTTTACAACCTCTCAGATTTTTACCGCTTTAGCCGAAGAAATTGAAATCGGTGGCGAGATTAAGAAAAATTCATTCACATCCTGGAATCAAATTGATCCATCCCTTCCAAGTCAATCGATTCAAGTCATGGGCCCGCCATCTGCATCCGTGTTCTACGATGATTTTATCGAAATGATAATGAAAAAGGGAGGTGCCAGCTTCTCAACGATCGCTGCTCTAGAAGAGACCCGTCGCTACGAGATCAGCCATTCGTTACGCAAAGATGGTAGGTACGTTGAAAGCTCGCGCAATGAAAATTATATTTTTGAGTGGCTCAGGAAAAATCCAGAAGCCTTTGGGATTTTTGGATTTTCCCGGCTTGGAAACCATACGGATGATATAAAGTCAAATAAGATCAACGGTGTGGTGCCTACGACAGACACCATTGCTAACGGAAACTACCCATTGTCAAGACCCATTTACTTGTATATCAAACGCAAACATGTGGATGCAGTCAAAGGGCTGCAGAAATTTCTATACGAGTGTGCTAGCGAAAGAGCGATTGGACCTGAGGGATATTTATCAGCAACCGGTTTTATTCCATTGGACGATCGCGGTCGTAACCAGGCCCGCAACCTTGCCCTCAGTCTGGCAGCTATGTCGAGGTGATTCCGTGCACCTTGCTGCCGATTCAACGGCAACCAAAAAACATCCTTGCCAACTTCAAAATTCTGTAAAACATCGAGGTACTCCCTTAACAGGCGAGCAAAAGAGACGCAAGATGGCCATCAGTTCAATAGTGCTGCTCTTGAGCTGCAATCTTTTGCTTTTGATTGATGTCGTTGGTGCCGAGTTGCCCCCGGCAGCGTTAAGTGAAGCGCGTGCTGACGGCGATTTCTCGCGGGTGAGAGCGCGTTATGGTCCAGAAGCCAGCATCTTCGCCTATGTTCCCAGTTGGGAAGATAAAGATAGCGAACTGTTCAGACCACAAACCTCATGTGCAGGCCCCGATACACGCTGCACCTGGGAGCACACCTTCGGCGGCGTTTTACAGGATAAAGCCTATGGTATTGTCTCGTTGCCGGACGATGGGCTAGTTGTGGTTGGTAATAGTCGCTCGAAACGTGATCTCGAATACAATGCCTGGATTTTGCGCTTGAGTCGGGGTGGAAAACTCATATGGGAGCGCAGTTTTGGTGGATCTAAGAGTGATCAGGTCTATGCTGTTGCTGCGACTCAAGACGGCGGGATTGCCGTTGTTGGGCACACCCGTTCCAAAGGTGCGGGACAAAGTGACGTGTGGTTGTTGCGGCTTAGTGAAACAGGCGATCTGCTTTGGGAACGAACATTTGGCGGTGCCCAAAATGATCGCGCCCGAACCATTGTTGCTATGGAAGATGGTAGTTTTGTGGTTGCAGGGATGACCCGGTCATATGGGTCATCACAGGGAGATGCTTGGATCTTAAAAGTCGACAACAGCGGTGATCTTCTATGGGAGCGTACTTTTGGCGGCGATGAAGAATATGCTATTTTTTCAATCGCCGCCATGCCCGATTCCGGCATTATAGCAACAGGTTATGTTGACGAAGGTGACTCATTTGGTTTTGAACTTTGGGTCATCCGTCTTAATCCTCAAGGCGAGCGATTGTGGGATCGAAAATATGGTCGCGGTGTCTTCGATGCGGGCACAGCGATAACAGCCACCGAGGACAATGGCGCAATCGTCGCTGGTGTCACGAGTAAGGATGGATTTCGAAGTGATGACGCCTGGGTACTCCGTCTAAACGCGTCCGGTGATATTGTCTGGGACCAAACATTTGGTGGCCCTGAGCCAGATAGTGCGTGGGCCGTCGTCGAGATGCCGGGTACAGGTTATGCGGTAACGATCGCCACATTGTCTTATGGGGCTGGCAGCTCTGATGCTTGGCTGATTTGCTTAAACGACGACGGCAGGCTCGTATGGCAACGAATCTATGGGGGAAAGCTTTGGGATCGACCCACCACCGCCGCGCGAACGCAAGATGGGGGTCTCCTCGTCGCCGGATACACGACGACGATAGGGGAAGGGCACGAAGATTTTTGGCTTATTCGTTTGGATGCTAGAGGCAGGTTTTAATCCTGGATTTGGTTACGGATTACTTAATTTGCCGGTAAATGGGCGAAGGCCACATTTTTATTCGAAATGATTTTCGATTGCGCCCAACAGCTTATTTTTTATCATATTCCGAATTTCTCGGACCTGTTGCAATTTTTCTTCTTTCGTACCGTCCACCGCGGCTGGATCCGGAAACGGCCAATTCCATCTCTTTGTAATTCCTGCAAACACCGGGCATTTGGCTTCATGAACACTGTCGCAAACGGTGACGACATGGTCATATAACTCACCGGTTTTAAACAACTCAAACACGCTTTGGATCTTATTACCTGAGATGTCGATGCCTTCTTCTTTCATAGTTTCCACAACCAGCGGATTAATCTCGGTAGCCGGTTCCAGTCCCGCGCTTTCTGCTTCGTAGTCATCGCCGGCAAAATTTTTCAAATAGGCTTCGGCCATCTGGCTTCTGCCGGAGTTGTGCACACAGATAAATAAAACTCGTTGCTTATTCATTTGCTCTGGCTATTCTCCAAACTTTTTTTCCTCGATACGAGCGTTTTAAAAGCATCCAGGAGGAGTTGTGCATTGGGGTGGTGTTTTTTTAATGATTTGAGCTGCAGTATCATTAATGCCATCACTGCCACAGCAGCAACTATTATCAGGAAGATTGATTTCACAGCTTTTCACGAAAATCGTTTGAACCTATAGGTTAAATTTAACCTTTTTCGATTAATTTAAGTAGGTTAGCGGCGGATTGCTAGCTGCGTATTACGAAATTGTTAGAAATCGGTTAGTTTTATGTTGCAAAAAAAGATTTTTTGCCCGATTTATCAGCGGAGAATCCATAATTTTATATACTTTTGGATTATCCTAACAAAATTCTAACAATCGTGTTTTATTTAAAAAACAAGTAGTGTATTTATCAAATTTAGCAAACGGAGGAATCCTGTGGTATCGACAAACTGTGATATTCGAGAATTCATTGCGACCTTAAAAGACAAGAATTTTTTTGAAACGATTTACCTGCTGGATAAAGAGGCGACCGAGGCCGAAAGAAAATTATTTAATCCCAAAAGCGAGATGTCCGAAAGGCAGATATGTGGTCCCGAATACGTGAGCAATCTGAAAAATCTCATTTTTTATTTAAGATACGGTGCCAGGCCCAAAGGATTGCGAAAGGAGCACATAGTTTTGATTGACTCAGTTTGCGGGGAAAATAATATTTGGGATCTGCATTAAGTCGAATCTTCCCGGACTCTATTTTAACACAATTCTAATATTCTCC
>JASFJP010000441.1:0-4484 GCA_050121225.1 Desulfobacterales bacterium | reverse complement strand
CACTGGATTTTGCCGCTGAAGAGTTCAGGGAATTTATGGTGACCAACCGAGAAAATATTCTGTCTCAGGAATACCGAGAGCTTGAGGGCATCCTTGTAAACAAAGGCGGCCGCCATGTACCTATACTTATTCACGGCAACAATCTCAGAGATGACCAAGGTAAAATTATCGGGAATATGGCTTTTGTGACGGATATGACCGAACACAAAAAAGCGTTGGCGCTGGCTGGAGAGGTTCAAAAAAGCCTTCTCCCCCAGGACAAACCAACGATTCAGGGGCTTGACGTCGCCGGCAAAAATGTATCCTGCGACGAAATCGGCGGAGACTATTTTGACTTTATCTGGCGGCGAGATTCGAAAAAAGGACCTTTCAGCGTCGTGGTGGGCGACATTTCCGGGCATGGTGTGGACTCTGCTTTGTTGATGACAACCGCACGTGCCTTTTTGCGTATGCGCGCATCACAGCCGGGCACCATTTCAGAGATTGTCACAGCCATGAATCGACATTTAACCCAGGATGTTCTTGAGACCGGCCGGTTTATGACGCTATTTTTTCTAACCGTCGATCCTGAAAACGATCTGCTCGAATGGGTCCGTGCCGGCCACGATCCGGCCCTGGTCTATGATCCGGTCCAAGATGTATTTGAAGAACTAAAAGGTATGGGAGTGGCCTTAGGCGTGGATGAAGGATTTAGCTATCAGAAAAATCATAAAACCGGAATTATCGACGGTCAGATTATTGCTATTGGAACCGACGGCGTTTGGGAGGCGATTAACACAGACAGCGAAATGTTCGGTAAAGACCGTTTTCGTGATATCATACGGCGCAATGCCCATACCGGGGCCAGCGAAATATTAAACGCCGTTTACAATGGGTTGAACCAATTTACAAAGGGGCAGAAATCAGAAGACGATATTACATTGGTGATAATTAAAGTTCAAAAATGAGTTGAAATTACAAATCGTCCTCTCACACATTCGTGTTATTGCGTGGCGTTCAAAATTTCCAACAAACGTTGCGGATAATCCGTCATTATACCGTCCACACCCAGTTTGATAAGTTGCTTCATGGTTTTGTCATCATTCACCGTCCACACATGTACCCGCATGTTGCGGTTGTGCGCGGCTTCCAGAAAGCGCTGATCGACAATAGAATTGTCACCATACTTTTCGGGGACTTGCAACGCCTGGGCATCGGGAGAATAGATTGAAACCAGGTGCAGCCACTGAAGCCAGTAAAATAGTATCGCCTCGCTTGCACCGGCGGACGTGGCAACCTCCGGGCAAAGGGTGCGGAACTCATCAAGGGCTCCGGCAGTAAAGGACGCGATGATTACATTATCTGTCATGTTATGTTCGCGAATTGTTCGACAAATTTTTGCGATTGGATCCGGCCGCGTGTCTTTAATTTCAATATTTATCCGCTTCTCAGGGAAAGCCTCAAAAACATCCGACAGGGTCGGAATCTGAATGCCTTTACCGCGCAAGGGATAAGGCGTGCCGGTTTTTGCAGACCAGCGGTAAGCAGCATCCAATTTTTTAAGATCATTCAGATCATAACTGTCGACCCTACCGGTACCGTTGGTTGTACGGTCGACGGTTTTATCATGGATGACAACGAGATGACCATCTTTCGTGCTGCGAAGATCGAGTTCAAGCACATCCACACCCAGATCTGCAGCGTGTTGGAATGTGTAAAGGGTGTTTTCAGGGCCCAGACTGCGCCCACCCCGGTGGGCGATGACCAGGAAGTCATCCGACCTAAAATATGGGTGGTTTGGAATCGGCTTCGCAAATAAAGCCATCGTTCCGCACACGGCCAACAGCAAGACAATTAAACCCAGGCTATATTTAAAAGACTTTTTAAGCATCCTTTTTCAATAAATTCGAGTGCATTGTTTTGCTATTTGGGCAGGGTGAAATTTTGTTTCAGCAAATTGGTTATCGGCAAAAATTGGGGCTGCCTATTTGGCGGCCAATTAGACCAAAGCCATTGTGCACATTTTTGGGGTTCTTTGACGACCGGCTCTCCGTAGTCATAGTCGGCTATGACAAATAGCGTCACATAATGCTTATCATCATCGTGAAAGATATCGTTGGTGTAAGGGCCTCGGTGCAAATTCTTGATTCGGATACCGGTTTCTTCAAATACTTCTCGGCGAGCACAAGCTTCAATGGATTCGTTGAATTCCAAATGGCCACCCGGAAAGGCCCAAGTACCGACGCCGTGGGTATTTTTGCGTTTTCCAAGAAGTACTTTGTTGTCTTTTATGACGATGACGGCGACACCAACCAAAGGCTTTTTTTTCATTTCAACTATTTTCCCTGGTTATCTGCAAAGACCAAGTCTCATATAGTAGGCTTTGAAGGTGGGCCGATTCGCGGATGTGTGACTGTCTGTGGCTTTCAAAAAGATCTAAAGTTTATTTCGATAGAAAATCTTCCGGCATCTGAATAGCCACCACTTCGCCGCGTGCTCGGACTTTGTCCTCGGCTGACAGTGTAACGGAAATCACCATTTTGCGACCTTTACTTTCTTTGACCCGGCCCCGCAATTCCAGAGTTGTATCGACAGGTGTCGGAGCCACAAAATCGACGTGCAGCGAAACTGTTACAAAACGTTCCAAAGGTCCGGACCCCAGCGGCATACCTTTTTCACGATTTTTTGCAGACGCGGCTGTTCCCGTAGCATGACAGTCGATTAACGAAGCTACCAGACCACCATAGGCATAACCGGGAAAAGCGGTATGATACGGTTTGGGTTTGAATCGGCAAACCGTCTCGTCGTCTTCTAAGTAGCTTTTGATTTGCAAACCATGTTGATTCAGCGTGCCGCATCCGTAACATACGGCAATATCTTCCGGATAGTAATCTTGAATCGCTTTTTTAGTCATGAAATCTATTTACCTTTCAATATCGAGAAATTTTGAAAACACCAAAGAAAGCTAAACCTCCATTTTGGTGCTTTCCATCTTTCGTGTTTTCGTGATTAAAGATTTTTATGCTCTATACATAGGCCCAAGTATATTAGGAGTTAATCCTCCTTGACAGCGGTAAACCGACCGGCATGAAGCTCGGCCACTAGCTCATCTTCATTCCGAATATCTTTTTCAAAGACAGTCACCCATTTTGCAATTTCATCAACCCGGTGGGCGTCACTGCCTCCGGTTCCAGGAAGGCCCAGCTTTGCAGCAACCTCACGCGCCATTGTGTTTTCTTCATCTGACAGTTTTCCGTTTCCGATCTCCACGGCATCCACAAATTCAAACATCTTGCGCGTGCAGGCTTGCTCCACAGTCATCTGGAGCTGCCCGATGCCAAAGGTTTTAAAGCCGCGGAAAGGATGAGCTGCGATCATATAACCACCGGCTGTTTGGACTTCTTCACGCAGCTCCTGGATTGTCAGCAATTCCTTGATATCTTTGTAGAACCCAAAAACAAGAATATCTCCTTGATTGGTCGTAAACTCGTTTCCTCGAAAGATCTTCAGCGTCTTTTCTTGAAAAAGATTCTCCACCTCACCTGGTTCCCAAACGACTTGATGTTCAGTCAGACAGATCCCATCCAACTCCAAACGCCGGGCCTCTCGCATCAACTCACTGGGGCTCAGGTGGCTGCAGGCAGATCGGGGCGATGTATGAATATGCAGATCAATTCGCATCATCAAGATTCCTTCAATTAAAGTTCAAATTCCAAAAAAGATTATTCCATATACTCAGGATGCCCCTCAATCCAGGTCTGCATAAATTGTTCCTGATTAAGGCCGGGATCTTTTTCGAGCTCCTTCCACATCGCCTGGGTCATCCGAGCTTGATCAAGACATCTACCGCATTCGATAATAATCTCAGCGAAGTGTTCACAGCCTTTTCGTCCGATTTCCTTCATGATTCGCCGCTCCCAGTCCTCTTCACGCAGAGACATACCGACGGCGTTCTGAAGAACCGGCACCGCTTCCGGGCAAACAAAGGTCGTGTAACGCTTCATAATCCCCTCCACAGCGAGGATGTTCCCGTCGGTAATACCCACATCCATATTTATCTCCATGCTGTAAATATGGTCATCCTGAATGCCATAGAAGTGCACGGTCTTCTCATCCGGAAACTCTGCTCCGATCACTTGACTGCGGTTAAACGAAATCATACCCATCTCCTTATTTAACCATCCATACCCTGCATGATAGGACTGTCGTCTTGAAAAGCGACACAGCTTCTTGCCAGTCTGGGATTGTTTCTCACCAAATCCCTCAAACTTTCCATTTTTGCGTCGCCCTCAAGGCGTTCGCCAATTTGAAGCACCGGACGCGTAAAATTTAGTATGACGGCGTTCGAGCTCTCAAGCACTGCATGCGCCAGCACCGAACAGCCGCGAGGACCACCAAGAAGACCCTGGACGATTTTACGCAGTCCGGAACCGATTCGGACACCTTCGATTTTCTTGATCAGCTCCGGCGCAGCCGCCCAGGCCCGCGGAACAAGACGCTCCATT
>JASFJP010000440.1:0-4484 GCA_050121225.1 Desulfobacterales bacterium | reverse complement strand
TCTGTGCTTCTTTTGGTGCTTTTGATGTTTTTGCTTCGGCCATTGCACGTTTTTCCAATTTATTGGCTTTAGCCTGCAATTTAGTGAGCTTTTGTTTCTGTGATTCCTCAGCTCTATCGGTTTCTGTGGCTGTTTCCGGTGTTACCTTTTTCGGGATTTGCACTTCATCAGCAGCAGTCAACACAATTGCTTCCTCAATCGGCTCCTCGATCGCAAGCACAGTTATGTCATCATCGACTTTTTTGTCTTGCGGGAATATCTCGCTTTCCGTTACATCGACTTTCAGGTCAGGACCAGCTTCAATTGGAGCATTATCCGAGTCAGGTAATGAAAAGGGTATCGACTCGGGTTGTGAGTCATTTCCATCCGCCAATTCCACAATTTCGTCTTCCAAGATTTCGGACTTGATGGATTCTTGGCTGCCCAACTCTAAAATTTCTTCCGGTATGATTGAGGTCTTTTCGCTTTCAGGATCAGAATTGACCACCTCATGCTTTTCATTTTCGGTTGAAGCGCTCTTTTCATCGCCAAGCTGTGTATTTGCCGGTATTAATTCCGCCAAAGCCTCTGGTACGGAAGTCAGAACATCAACTTTCTCGGAAGATCCCGTTGCTGAATCGTCCCCTATGTCCGGTACTTCGTCAATTAACCGGGGCGCGTCCGCGGTGGATTCGAGACTACCTTTCTCCTCAGAAGCAGCATGTTCAGCCGTTTCGTCAGCCACACTCATTACGACATCCTCATCGGCCTTAACGTCTTCTGATGGTAGGTTTTCTTCCAACGGTGGCTCTTTTAGCAGAATTTGGTCGATTGAATCGGACAGGGGCTGCTCGAAAGGCACTTCCGTATTATCTTTAGGTACTTCTATTGCGTCAGTATCGGTAATTACCTGGTGGTGCGGAGGGAGAGGCGTCGACGTTTCGGTTTGTAACTCTGCATCTGTCATTGGTTGATCAATCTGCTGATCTGATTCAGTTTGCGACAGGATCGCACCACAATAGGCACAGGCATCAGCAGCTTTCATCACTGCGTGACCACATGTTGGGCACTTTATAGGGTCTGTATCCATTTTATCCTACTCCTTCAAAAAATATATTTTGTCTTCAGAGCACTAAACCTTCAAATCGATTTTTTCTCAATTGGGGATAGCTTCACTGCGAATAGCAGGGTAATCCTTTGCCGTTTTGAATTGACGCCCCCCAATACATACGGTGAAATAAGAAATAGTTATTATTAATTTTAGTAAAATGCATGGATTCTGTCAAATGTCAAAAATTAAAAACAATAATTTTAGATAGTTACATTAATTGTAATCTTAAATTTGACATAGTTTGAACCTTTCGATAGGCTAGCCATGCATCCCTTAAGTTAAAGAGGCGTCTATCCCCGCCGGTTGAGCGGGGATGGTATTTTTTAGGTGAGTTATCGATTTCAAACTGCAACGCGCCTGGATGGGTAACACATCGGTTGCCAGCAAATGAGAAGGAGAAATGCAAATGAAAATGGAGATTAGCTTTCCCGGAGGTAAACGCGTATTTTCGGATTATAATGGATTTACAGTAGAAACCGATCAAAGCGAAAAAGATGGTGGAAATAGCTCTGCCCCGACTCCCTCGGATCTCTTTTTTGCCTCAATCGGCACTTGCGCCGGAATTTATGCGGTGAATTTTTGTGAAAAACGCGACATTGATCCTAACTACTTAAAAATAGAAGTCGATTTTCAGGCCCACCAAAAATCCAACATGATCGAAAAGGTTATTTTCAACCTCGATATCGCACCTGAATTTCCGGAAAAGTATATCCCTGCCATAATAAAATCGATGAACTTGTGCTACGTTAAAAAACATTTTGAGCAACCACCACAATTTGAATTCGTAACAAATAATGGCGTTAAATTCTGATACCCACTTTTTTAAAGGATCTGCGTCACGGTTGATCATAAATGTTGCGATTGCAACGCTGTGCCGCCTGGTTCTTAATACGGCACGTCGTTTTGTCTATCCCTTCGCTCCCCTCTTAAGCCGCGGTTTGGGGGTACCGTTGACTGCCATTACGTCGCTGATAGCGATAAACTGGGCAACCACCATCATCGCCATGTTTTTTGGACCGATTACCGATCGTATCGGTTATCGGTTTATGATGATACTCGGGGTGACTCTCCTGGCGTTGGGCATGTTTACGGCTTATTTTCTGCCAGTTTACGGATTCCTATTAGTTGGATTATTTCTGGCAGGACTGGGGAAGAGCGTTTTTGATCCGGCCGTACAATCCTATATCAGTGAGCGTGTGCCTTATCGACGTCGCGGAATGGCAATTGGTTTTCTAGAATACAGTTGGGCTGGCAGCACCCTATTGGGCATCCCCCTGATTGCCATATTAATAGACCGTTTTGGCTGGCGTTCTCCATTTTTACTAATGGGATTAATGGCGATAATAGGAATCGCTGCACTAAGCTTTTTTCTTTCTGATCTAAACAATGTAAAGGCAAGGCAATCCAAAAAAATCGACTTTAAAACCGCCTGGCGGCAAATATATGAAAAAAAAACCGCGCGCGGGGCCATTGCATTTATCTTTTTGCTCAGCGTTGCGAATGATAATTTGTTTGTTGTCTATGGTGCCTGGCTGGAGAATACCTTTGGCCTGAGTATTGTTGCTTTGGGAATTGGGACTGCTACAATTGGAGCTGCCGAGTTGATCGGTGAATCCATGACGGCAAGTCTGGCCGACCGTTTTGGATTAAAACGTTCGGTAATGACCGGGCTGTCATGCTGTATTATCTCCTACATCGTACTGCCTCTTCTCGGAAATACAATCGTGCTGGCGCTGAGCGGGTTGTTTCTTATTTTTTTGACATTTGAATTTACAGTTGTCACCAGTGTGCCATTGGTGACGGAGCTGTTGCCGGAGTCTCGAGCAACCATGATGGCATGCTATATGGCAGCCGCTGGTTTTGGGAGAGTTGTGGGAGCCCTTATCGGAGGGCCGGTTTGGCTGATGGGTGGAATGATTGCAACCGGCTTTGTGTCTGCAACCATTAGTGCTCTGGCTCTGCTTGCACTAATTTGGGGGCTGCACAGTTGGATAGAAGAATAGATGTTTAAAAAAATCGTCATAGCTTTTGTTGCAATATTGGTGCTGTTTGGTGTGGGCTTATCCGTCTACTGCTGGCGCCTTTCAGAGCAGATCGAGGATCGTTTCTCGGCCCGGCGTTGGAGTATTCCCTCAAAAGTTTTTTCTGATACGACTCTTCTGTATCCGGGGCAACGGATCGAACGAAACCTGTTTCAGCAAAAACTACAAAACCTGGGCTATCGATTTGTCGACAAAGCGCCCGACTCAAAAGGGGAAGTTCAAATTCTGCCGAATGCGCTGAGCATTTATCTTTACGATTTGCAAACGCCCTGGAATGATCGCCATGGATTCCCGGTTCGGATTTCAATAAAAAAATCCACTATTGCAGACATCTTACGAACCGATAGGAATGAGGTTCTTTCGATTTTGGAATTGGAACCCGAAGAAATCAGTCTTTTCTTCGGGCCTGAACGTGAACGGCGCCAACTCATCTCGATTGAGGAAGTGCCGCAGCATCTCATTTACGCGGTATTGGCAGCTGAAGACAACCGCTTTTATCAACATCACGGAATTGATCCTCGCGGAATTCTAAGAGCCCTGGTGACCAATCTGCGCCATGGTTCCATTCGGCAAGGCGGATCCACATTAACCCAGCAACTGGCTAAAAATTATTTTCTCTCCCCAGCCCGGACTGTGACGCGCAAATTAAAGGAAATTCTTCTTTCGCTGGTCATGGAATTGAAATATGGGAAAAAGGAGATTCTGGAGATTTATTTAAATGAAATTTATTTGGGACAGAAGGGATCCGTGGCCATTAACGGTGTGGGAGAGGCCGCCTATTTTTATTTCGGCAAACCGGTAAAAGATTTATCCCATGACGAAGCAGCAACTATCGCCGGGTTGATAAAAGCACCGAATCACTATTCGCCCTACCAAGATAGCGAACGCTGTCGCAGCCGGCGAAACAGCGTCCTGCGGACCATGTATACCAAGGGTTGGATAACGCAGGATGAGCTATACGCAGATCTAGAGCAACCCGTTAAAACCGTGGGATATACCGTGCACGGGAAAAAGGCGCCCTATTTTATCGATTATCTTACTCAGCAACTGAAAACACTGTATCGGCCCGAGGATCTCACCAGTTTAGGCCTCTCCATTTATACCACATTGGACACTCAGGTGCAGTCGGCGGCTGAAAAAGCTTTGGAAATCGGTCTTTCAGACCTGGAGCGCCGAAATCCGGCATTGAAGCGGGAGGAACTGGATCAGAAACTCCAAGGCGCCATTATTGTCATGCAACCCAGAACCGGCTACATTCTGGCCATGGTCGGCGGTAGAAACTACAGTACGAGCCAGTTTAACCGGATCGTTCAGGCCAAGCGCCAGCCGGGAAGTGCGTTCAAACCTTTTGT